>DASPIL010000016.1 GCA_035629175.1 Verrucomicrobiia bacterium
CATCCAGATTGAAAGGCTTCAGAGAACCACGAATCACACGAACCACACGAAAAAAGCGCCGGGTGGCAGAAGTTTAGAACCTCCTCTTCCCGGCCTTCTCCTCCGGCTACGCTCGGAAGAGAAGGAGAATCTTAAAGGCAGCTCGGAAGAGAAGGAGAAGGACGGTTTTTCGCCAGATCTGTGAAGTTAAGCGGTTCGAATTTCCTGCCGTATTTCGTGTGGTTCGCTTAATTCGTGGTTAAACCCCTTTCAATCACGTCAGAGGCCGCGCAGCGCCACGGTCATCACCTGGAGATCCGATCCCGTTGGAGGACGGGACCGGATTTAGCGTTTTGAATCAAGGCGCCGGAATAAGCCGGAAGAAGACAGCGCCGTGCGCCGAATTTATCGGCACACTGATCCCGCTCGTGCTGCCGCCAGGATAATCGCCCCAGTTATTACTCAGGCCCACCGCCAGGCTGTTCGTTTGCGATTGAAGTTTGAAACTTCCGGTCCACGAAAACTGCAGGCTGTTTCCAACGCGACTGAAGTTCAACGTCGGTTGACTCGGGACCACGGACGCAACTGTAATGCTGCCGTCCAATGCCAGGTCGTTCACCCACGTCGCCCCACCGCCGCTGACGGTCATTGTCTCGCCATTGAGAACGGGCTGGTTGAAGATCGTGAACTTGTCGCCCACACTCAGCCCAGCCCCGACATTCACCACCGTGAGAGTTCCTGTCCCGCCATTGGAAAGCGTGCCCGCAACCTGTACCGTGTCGTTCGAGACACTGGCGGAACGATCCACTTCGATGAGCAGGTTTCCGTTCAGCGTCAGGTCGCTGTTGATGGTCATTGTGCCGATTGGATCGCCGGGCGCGAGCACAGCGCCGCTCGCAATCGTGACCGGAGCAGATATCACTCCTGTGCCGCCCAGCGTGCCGCCGCTGGCGGTGATTTGATCCACAAAGATGTTAAGTCCGTTGAGATGGAGCACCCCGCTGCCGGTCTTGTTAATGCCGCCGTTGAAAATGTCGCCATTGAGTGTGGCTCTGACCGGGTTCTCCACCTGCAGCGTTCGAACGGCTGCGCCCAAGTCCACTGTTCCATTGAAGGTGAGATTGTGGCTGCCGCTGAACACCAGCGGTGAACCCGCTATAGCGCCCGTGAATAAAATCGGATTATCCACCGACCGCGCACCGCCCGAAGCAAACAACGTCGACGTTGCGCCCGAATCCACGGAGATCGTTCCCGTGCCGAGGGCGCCAGAATCGACGGTTGGGAACGACGTCGACAGGGAATCTGCGCCAATCCCGACGGTTCCATTCTGAAGCGTCGTGCCGCCAGAATACGTATTCGCCGCATTCAGCAAGGTCGTGCCTCCATTGCCATTCCGCGCCAGCCGGCCGGTTCCCGATATGACGTTGTTAAACGTTTGCGTGCCCGAAGTGTTGGCGCTGCTCAGGATCAGGAACGTGCCGCCTGAATTATCGACGACGAGCGGACGATTGAAGACGATATTCGTGTACGCCAGTTGGACGGCCGGACCCGACACGGTCGTGTTGAAAATCGTCAAAGTGCCGTCAACGCCTGTCAGGTTGTTCTCCAGGCGCAGGGCCGATCCTGACGTGTTGCGAATCAGAATCGTGCTGTCCGCGGTAACGACCACCGGGTTGGCGACTGTGACGAGCGCGTTGCCGGAATCCAGATTGCCGCCGGCCAGTGTCACCACGCCAGTTCCCAACGCCTGGCCGCTGTTGATCGCGATTGCACCGTTGCTGATCGTCGTTCCTCCACCATACGAATTCACATTGTTGGTCAGATACAACGTGCCCGTTCCCGTCTTTAACAAAGTTGTGCCAGGACCTGAAATGCTGCCGCCGGGACGGAAGATGTATTCTTGCACAGTATCCACGGTGATCTTTCCGGGGCTGAGAAACGGACTGGCGAGTTGAACCGCCAAATTTGCCGACGTGTCGTCGAAAATAACATTGTCACCAAAATTGAACGTCACGGGATTGCCGGCTTCGAGCCAGTTGGGTGTTGTGGCGACATCCCATAAGTTTTCAGCGCCATCGCCCGACCAAACGAGATTGCTCACGGCTTTCACGGTCAGTCCGACTCGGGTGGACGTTGCAGCAGGAGCGCAAGTGCCGCTGACCACGACGTCGTAACCATTCAATGCAGTCGCTGCATCGGATCCATCGACGGGATAAATTGTGAGCGTCGGCGTGTTCACACCGGAGTAGTGACCGCCGTTTGAAAGGTTAACGCCGTTCTTGCGCCATTGATACGTCAGGCCATCACCACTCGCTGCCAAGGAAAGGGTGCCCGCTCCTCCCGATGCCACGGTGATTGCGGCGGGTTCGGTATCAATGCTCGGCGCGGCGAGCAACGCGACGGTTGCGTTGCCGCTCATCCAACTGACGCAACCCGAAACCGTATTGCTGGCGAGCACGGTGTAGATGGCGTTGGCGTCCTGGTTGCCGAAGCTCACTGCTGCGCCAGTCCCGGGAATCGTCGCGCTATAAACGCCGTTGGTGTGAAGCCAGTAATCCACGTTGACTTCCGATCCCGACAAGCCGACGGGAAAACCCGCGCCGGCGCAAATCGAGCCGCCGCCTGTCACATTGAAGACGGCACCCGCAGAACAGGTTGTTGGTGTCACATCCGCCCAGTTCGTGCTGACGCGGATTTCGTCAATCCAATACGACCCAATGCCTGCATTGGCGACTGCGTTGTTCTGGAAATACGCCACGCTGTTAAACGCAGCGACGTCATTGTTCGCGGTTGTGCTCAAGGTCGGGGCAGGAATGCTCGCGTTGTTGCCGAGCGACGTCGGATTGACCCAGAGATCAACGGAATCGTTTGTGGTGGAACCTGCGTTGTATTTGTAACGCAGGACGACGAGGTAGGTGTTGTTCGTGACGAGGCTGAACGGGATGGCCGCGGCTGGGGTCGTTGAATTTTTGGCGATCATCAGGTGGCGTTGCGTATCGAGAAAGATGAGTGCGCCGTTGGCGTTCACACTGGAGCCGCTGCCGCCCGAGGGGCTCAAGCCGAAGAAGCGGGAGGTCACCACGTTGGTGGTTTGCACGTTCAACAAAAACGAAGCGTAAACATCGACGCCGGGTGGCAGCTCGAGAGTGGCTCCGCGATCCTTCGCACCCGCGCCGGCGGGGCGGGATTGCAAACCGCGGGAGTTGGCGATGTCTTCGGTAAGCAATCCAGGATAACCGAGCGCGGCCAGGGCGATGGTTCGTGCTGACGAACTGGTGGCACTGTTGCCGAAGTCCCATTTGAGGAGGCTTTCACCGGCGCCAAGGTTGCCGTTTTCTGCGTAAGTGAGGGGAAACGGCTCGTAAAATGGAATGGGAGAAATCGCGTGGGCCGCCTGCGAGAGCGCCAGCAGGATCCCGACGCAGCAACTTCTGAAGAACGTTGCTGAACGATGGCCTGCCGACATGTTGGAGATGGAAGGAGACCATCTACTGAGCTGGGTTGTATTCATAGGGGTTGAAACGCGTTGGATGAAAGGTTTAACGCATCACTTTCTCGTCGCTGCAACCAAGCCGCGCAAAACGCACGCCTTGGATTGAATGGATATGCCGCAGATTACAGGGAATCCCTGTGCTGTCATCCTTAAATGCGCGCGGCGCGCGCTGCGCCGGTGACGACCGCCTGAACCAGGTTCTTGCGTTCGCATCGGAAGCCCATTTCGCGGCAGCAGCAGCTTACGAAAAATAATCCGCCACAATGGCGTGGTGCAGGGGAGTGGACGCCGTTGGTGCGTCCCCGGACGCGAAAGGTCACTGTAGCGTTGCGCGCGATCGCTGCGGTCACATTCTGCCAATCTGACCCGCTCACGGAACGTTGCAGAAGCACCTTCTGCTTGTTGACGGCAAACCAGTGTGGGGAAAACTACGGAGGATCAAGACATCAAAAGGAAGGACCCTCGCGGCTCGAAAAAACGAATGCGAGTCGTTCCGAGGCCCGCTTGTCGGAGTCATTTACATTCGATGAGCAACGGTCGTCCCTATGAATCCGTGTCGCGGAAATTTTTAATTCCATATCATTCAGCCCAAGCAACTTACGGTTCTGGCACAGAAAAAGATGCACAACGGCCCCAGTCCTGCTCATGCAAGTCAACACTCGTAACAAACAAACCCAAATTCATACGATGCATCTATTTGATAAAAGTTCCCGAGCACTTCAGATTTTGACCTTGGCAGCTGCAGGGTTCGTCAGCACCTCTATCGCGACAGCGCTTCCTGCGCCGAGCGGCTCTCCTGGAACGTTGCCGGCAAATTCGTTCGGTGGTTCCGGAATCCCGACTCATCATGTGATGTTGGATACTGAGGGCGGCCTGACAATCGGGCTTGCCGCGCACCAGCGCCTGGTCGGCCCCAACTTGGTGAATGATGGAAACGGAACGTATTTCGCGAACCCAGGCGAGAGCGCACCTGGAGTTTCAACTTGGAACTTCGCGTGGTACATCAACAATCCGATCGGCATCGCGGGCGGCCCCGGACTCGCCGCTTATAACTTTCGTTTGACGGCCGGTTCTGATGCTCTGGGCTACGGAACCTTCAATCCGCTGTTGTTCCCCGACAACGCGCCTTTGCTGTCGGTGACCACTGCAGGCAATTCGCAGAATCTTGGATTCGGCTGGGTTACTCTCATTGGCCTGGGTGCATTTGACCCAAATGCAGACGACACCTATGCATTTACGCTCGAAGCCTTCTCTCTGACCGACACTTTGTTCACCTCGCCGGTCGCGAGCGCAACAATCAATGTCCAGGTCGGCAGTGGCGCCTCGTCGGTTCCGGACGCAGGTTCCACTTCGATGCTGCTGAGCATCGCACTCGCCGGCTTTGCCGCAGTGCGCCGCTTTGTGGCGTAATTCCAGTTTACATCTCTGCAGTGTGCAGCCCGAAGGGCCGGAGTAATCCGGCCCTTCTTTTTGTCTCGTTCGGGAACTTTCCGCAAACCGCAAACTTCGCGGGTCGAGTTCTCACCTTTCCAAAACGTGCGCTGAGCCCGCTTCCAGTCAGCTTGGAAGCACGGCGATACAGCCCGTCCTCCGTAACAGCTTCTGCGGAGCAGCACCCTTTCGCAGGGTACGATTAATTCAGTGGCGGCTGATCTGAGTGTCTCGCATGCTTAACGCTTTTTTCCGGGCGGCAAGGATGCACGCCCTCTACGTCAGGCAAGATGCCTGCCCCTACCCTGCCTCGGGCTTCGGCCCGGAAGATGGACTCGCAGAAACCGAGTTTGACCACCCGCTTTTAATAGCATCCGCTTTCGTAAGCGGCGCTACACAATGTGCTTGACCGTCGGGACGCCTTTAATACTTTTTAAACCTTCTTAATTATTATGATCGTCGTGCCATCACGCATGGGGCGGTTGAACAAGAGGGCTGTCCTCGTTCATCTGCGTCGCATGGGCACGGCTTCCAGGGCCGATCTCGCCAAGGCGCTGGGCCTCAGCCAGCCAACCGCAGGCAAGATCGTGGATGAATTGATTGAGATGGGCGTGTTTGAGGAAGTTCCGGTTGAAGTCGAACCGAAGGCCGGGAACAACGCGCGCTCCAAGGCAGGACGACCCGCCCGCATGCTGCGACTCAGCCAATCAAAAGCCCGATTCCTTGCCATTCAACTCGGCATTCAAAAGACCACATTCGCCCTGCCCTCCGTGGGATCCTGCGGCGAAGATGCCTGGATCGCAGAGATCGAAACGCCCGGATCAGAAGCGGATCTGTCGCGGCGACTGCGTGAGACGGCAGATAACCTTCCGGCGAAGAAATTCTGGGGCGTGATTGTCAGCGTTCCTGGCGTCGTGGATGAACGGACCAGCAAAGTCATCTTTTCCCCGAATCTTCATTGGACCGCGGCCGCCGATCTCCCATCCCTCATTCGCCAGGTTTGGAAGGCACCCGTCATTCTCGTCCAGGAGGAGCACGCATTGGCGCTCGGGCACCAATCGGCGGACTCCGCCGAAGGCGACGATTTTCTGCTCGCAGATTTTGGGGACGGCGTGGGTGGCGCCGTCGTGATTGGCGGCAAATTGCATTCGCACCCGCTCCCCATCAGCGGTGAACTCGGCCACACACCCGTGCTCGGCAATTCACGCCGATGCGGCTGCGGCGCGACGGGTTGCCTCGAGACGCTGGTTTCAACACGCGGGCTGCTGCAGAGTTTCGCGGCGGCCAAACCGAAGGCCACTCGTTCATGGCAAAGCCTCACGGCTTCCGTTGCGGAAAACGGCGTCGAACCGTGGCTCGCCCCAGCCCTTGATGCCACCGCAGTCGTCGTGGCGGGCGCCCTCAATGTCCTGGGACTGCGTCACGTGGTGATTACCGGCACCATCAGCGAGATGGCGGCGCCTGTCGTGGACTACCTTTCCGCTGCCATTTCCCGAGGCGCGCTTTGGGCGCGTTTCGGGGACGTCAAAGTCGAACCCGCTTCGCGTCGCCGTGTCGCGGGGCTGGTCGCCGCGGGATTGGACCGGCTTATCATGCCGATGCCCGAAGGCCGCGATCACATGGCTCCCGTTACCGCAAATACAACACACTCATAACCAACAACGATTTTTCGAATCCCCCCCCCAATATGATCAACCTGAAACAACTTGAAGTCTGGTTCATTACCGGCAGCCAGCACCTTTACGGGCCCGAAACCTTGAAGAAGGTCGCGGAACATTCGCAGGAAATCGCAAAGGGCCTCAGCAGCGCCGCGGCGATTCCTGTCAAAGTGGTTTTCAAACCTGTCCTCGTTTCGCCCGACGCGATCACGGAGCTCTGCCAGGCGGCAAACAACGCGCCGAAGTGCATTGGCCTGATCACGTGGTGCCATACGTTCTCGCCTTCAAAGATGTGGATCAACGGCCTCAAGCAATTGCGCAAGCCGCTCTGCCATCTGCACACGCAATACAATCGCGACATCCCATGGGCGACAATCGACATGGATTTCATGAACATGAACCAGGCCGCGCACGGCGATCGCGAGCACGGCTTCATCATGAGCCGCCTGCGGTTGAATCGGAAGGTCGTGGTCGGCTTCTGGCAGGATAAGAAGGTCCAGGGCAAGATCGGGGCGTGGGCCCGCGCAGCCGCCGCGTGGAACGATTGGCAAGGCGCGAAGTTCGTGCGGTTCGGCGACAACATGCGCGAAGTGGCAGTCACCGAAGGCGACAAGGTGGCCGCGCAACTGAAGTTCGGTTTTTCAGTCAACACACACGGCGTAGGCGACCTTGTCAAAATCGTCAACGAAACCTCCGACAGCGAGGTTGATCAACTCATCGGCGAATATGAATCGGTGTTCGATGCCGCCGCAGACCTGCGCAAAGGCGGCAAGCGGCACAAATCAATTCGGGAAGCCGCGAAGATTGAACTGGGCTTGCGCAGATTCCTGACAGAAGGCGGATTCAAGGGTTTCACCACGACATTCGAAGATCTCCACGGCCTCGCGCAATTGCCCGGCCTCGCGCCGCAGCGCTTGATGAACGACGGCTTCGGTTTTGCAGGCGAAGGTGATTGGAAAACCGCCGCGCTCGTGAGGGCAATGAAGGTCATGGCGTCAGGAATGCAGGGCGGAACCTCGTTCATGGAGGACTACACATATCATCTGGATCCCGTGAACCAGCTGGTTCTCGGCGCGCACATGCTGGAGATTTGTCCCTCGATCGCAGATGGCAAGGCGTCGTTGCAGGTGCATCCGCTGGGCATCGGCGGCAAGGCGGATCCCGCGCGGCTCGTGTTCAACACACCCGCAGGCCCGGCGTTGAATGCGGCGTTGATGGATTTCGGAAACCGTTTTCGGTTGCTCGTGAACGAAGTCGAGGTGGTCAAGCCGGAACAACCGATGCCGAAACTTCCTGTCGCGCAGGCCGTCTGGAAATGCAAACCGAACTTTGAAGACGCGTGTGCGTGCTGGATCCATGCGGGCGGAGCGCATCACACGGGTTTCAGCCAGGCGCTCACGCGGGAGCATCTCGAGGACTTCGCGGAGATGGCGGGATTGGAATTCCTCCTCATCGGCGAGAAGACGACGGTCTCAGACTTCAAAAAAGAGCTGCACTGGAACGAAGTGTTCTACGCGTTGAATCGAGGCTGGACGGTGTAAGCCATACTGGATCCGACCGCCACTCGGAACGACTCAGCAGCCGTTGCCCGGTTTAGTCGCGCATAATAACTCTATGTTTGCTGCCCTGATTTCGCTGAAGCGGCGTGCACGCCGCGCTCCATGCCTCGCCGCCGCAAGCCTGTTCCTCGCAGCGGCGTGTGCTTCGGCTGCGCCGGCAACAATCACGGTCAGCGTCGACAAACCGGGCCATGCGATCTCGCCGTTGTTGTGGGGAATCTTCTTCGAAGACATCAACCTCTCAGCCGATGGCGGGTTGTATCCGGAACTTGTGCGCAATCGTTCGTTCGAAGACGCGGATCATCCGGAAAACTGGAAAATCATTCCGCGGGGCGGGAGCAGCGCCGCCATCGACGACACGCGCCCGCTCAATCTCTTCAACCCGCACAGCCTTCGCGTAAAGACGGACGGCCTTTGCTCGCTGGAGAACGGCGGATATTGGGGAATGAATTTCGTGGCGGGCGACCGTTACGATTTCAAAGTCGCTGCACGCTCTGCAGACGGATTCCGCGGCACCATTCAGGTTCGGCTCTGCGACGCGTCGGGAAATGCAATCGCCTCCCGCGAGATCAGGGCGCTGTCGGCAGACTGGAAATATCACACCCTGTCGCTAACGCCTTCGAAGTCAGATCCAAAAGGTCACTTGCAGGTTGAAGTGGTTGGAACAGGAACGGTATTCCTCGACATGGTTTCGTTGCTGCCTGCCAAGACATGGAAGGATCACGGACTTCGCGTGGACCTTGCGGAATCCATCGACGCACTGCGGCCTGCGTTCCTGCGTTTTCCGGGCGGATGCTGGGTCGAGGGCGAAGTCATGTCGCGGGCGTATCAATGGAAGGACACTGTTGGAGCGATCGACCTGCGCAAACCGCTCTTCAACATCTGGGGTTATCACGCGACGCATGGTTTGGGGTACCACGAGTACCTGCAGCTTGCCGAGGATCTCGACGCGGAACCGCTCTTCTGCATCAACGCGGGAATGTCGCATCGCGAATCCGTCCCGATGGGACGCATGGATCGGTGGGTGCAGGACGCGCTCGATGCGATTGAATATGCGAACGGCCCGACCAATTCTGTGTGGGGTTCGCTTCGCGCGCGCAACGGCCATCCCAATCCGTTCAACCTGCGTTACCTGGAAATCGGCAACGAAAACGGAGGGCGCGATTACGCGGAGCGCTGGCCGCTGTTTGTTCATGCCATCCGCCAGAAACATCCTGAGGTCATTCTCATTGCGAACCATTGGGCCGGCGGTTTTCCCACCAACCCAATGCCTGAAATCGTCGACGAGCATTATAATGAATCGCCCGAAGCTTTCATGCGGCGCGCCACGCAATACGATTCCTACGATCGCAAAGGGCCGAAGGTATTTGTCGGCGAATACGCGGTGACGAAAAACGCGGGCAAAGGCCATCTGCGGGCAGCGCTGGGCGAGGCGGCTTTCATGACGGGAATGGAAAGGAATTCGGACGTGGTGGCGATGGCTGCCTACGCGCCGCTGTTCGTGAACTTGAATCATCGCGCATGGAACCCCGACCTCATCAATTTCGACAGCTCAGGCTGGTACGGCTTGCCCGGATATTACGTGCAACAAATGTTTGCTTTGAACCGCGGCGACGTCACGCTGCCAATCCAGGTGCAGAGCGATGAACTCGAACGGCCGGCGCCGCGCGGCGCGATTGGATTCGGAACATGGAACACGCAGGCGGAATTCAAAGATGTTCGGGTGGCCTCGCCGTCGGGCGACGTGTTATTCACGTCAGATTTCAGCAAGGGAACCAACGGCTGGAAATTCTTCGGCGATGGCGAATGGAAGATTGAGAGCGGCGCCCTGCGGCAATCCGCAGAGAAGCCGTTCGTCCGCGCGTTGTTTGGCGACAAGTCCTGGAAGGATTACACCATTGAGGCCAAGGCGCGAAAGTTGGGCGGACGCGAAGGGTTCCTCGTTCTTTTCCATATTCAGGATGATGAAGATCGCACGTGGTGGAATGTTGGCGGTTGGGAGAACACGCAGCATGCCGTTGAGTTGGACGCAACCACCAACCCGCGCCGCGGGAGCGTGACGGAAGGAACCTGGTACGATCTCAAGGTGGAGGTTGCGGGACCGCGTGTTCGCTGCTGGCTCAACGGCGATTTGATCCACGACGTGCGCCGCGCTGCGTTGCCGACGAAAGCCATTTACGCGAGCGCAACCCGGGATCGCAGGTCGGGCGATGTGATTGTCAAGGTCGTCAACACGGATGCGGGTCCGGTTGAAACCACAATCGATCTGCAAGGCGCGGGCGCCTTGACAGGGGCCGCGAAAGCGATCGTTCTGACGTCCGCGAGTCCAGCTGATGAGAACTCAATCCAGGAACCGCGCAAAGTTTCGCCCAAGAGCGAAGACGTGACGCTCGCGGGCGCAAAGTTCACACGCAGTTTTCCGGGAAACTCCTTTACTGTACTCCGCATTGCCACTCAGAAATGAAATCAGCATGAACATTATGCATTCACAGTTCCTGAACTTCAGAAAGCCCGTGGCGCACTTTTCCGCGGCTGCCGCATCATCAGTTCTCCACACCTGGACCGCATTGGGCCGCGCTGGCAAAATGGCGCTTCATTGCCTGCTTGCAACGGTCGCCAGCGGAGTTCTTGCGGCGGAAACGGCCACCCTCTCGGTTCAGTTTGACAAGCCCGGCGCGCGCATCAACAGCGCCATGTGGGGAGTTTTCTTCGAGGACATCAACTTCGGCGCGGACGGCGGTTTGTATGCCGAACTGGTGAAGAATCGTTCGTTCGAATTTCCCGATCCTTACATGGGCTGGCGAATCCTCGCGCCGCCGAACACCGTGAGCATCGATACATCGCGCCCCGCGAGTTCCGCCCAGCCCAACTTCATCCAGGTGCCAGTGGGCGCCACGCTGCTGAATGAAGGTTTTCGCGGAATCGGTGTGCGCAAGGGTGAGACGTATGTCTTTTCAGTTGATGCGCGCGCGCGCGGACGCCGGCCTGCATTGCGCATCGAGCTCATCAATACCAACGGCCATTCGCTGGGGACGGCGCGCATCCGCGGCATCGGGCGCGATTGGAAAAGGCACACTGCACAACTCCGTGCTTCCGCGACACAGCCGCACGCACGGCTCGCCGTGATCGTGGAAGGATCAGGATCCGTCGACCTCGACATGATCTCGCTCTTCCCGCGCAACACCTGGAAGAACCGCCCAGGTGGATTGCGCGCAGATATGGTGCAGATGCTCGCCGACTTGGAACCCGGATTTCTCCGATTCCCTGGCGGCTGCATTGTGGAGGGACGCTATCTCACCAATCGTTATCAATGGAAGAACACAGTCGGCCACATTGCCGAACGTGTTCCGATCATCAATCGTTGGAATGATGAATTTGCAAGACGCGGCCGTGGCGCGGCGGACTATTATCAGAGCTTCGGGCTGGGCTTCTTTGAATACTTTCAGCTTGCCGAGGATATTGGCGCAGAGCCCATGCCGATTCTGAATTGCGGCATGGCGTGCCAGTTCAACTCCAGCGAACTGGTGCCGCTCAACGAATTGGATCCTTACATTCAGGACGCGCTGGACCTGATTGAATTTGCGAACGGCCCCGCCAGCACGCGCTGGGGAGCATTGCGGGCGAAGATGGGACATCCCGAGCCGTTTCACATGAAACTGCTTGGCATTGGAAACGAGCAATGGGGGCCGCAATACATCGAGCGCTACGGCCGTTTCGCGGAAGTCTTGAAGGCGAAACATCCCGAAGTTCAACTCATCGCGGCCGCGGGTCCTGATCCCGCAGGTGAGCGCTTTAATTTCCTGTGGGGCAAGCTGCGCGAACTGAAGGCGGATATCGTGGACGAACATTTCTATCGTCCGCCGGATTGGTTCTTCAGCAATGCGTATCGATACGATGACTACGATCGCCTCGGGCCTGAAGTGTTTGCGGGTGAATACGCATCGCACACCCGGGAACGCGCGAGCAATCTCGAAGCGGCGTTGTCCGAAGCCGCCGTGATGACGGGCTTCGAGCGCAATGCTGACGTGGTGCGCATGGCGGCTTACGCGCCGCTGTTCGCGCACGTGGATGCCTGGCAATGGCGCCCTGACTTGATCTACGTGGACAACCTGAACGTCCTTGCCACGCCGAGTTACCACGTCCAGAAACTCTTCAGCCGGAATCGCGGCGACATGGTCCTGCCGATCAAATCGAGCACTGCCCGCGAGGAACGCTTTTACGCCAGCGCGACGCGCGACATGACCACCGACGAAGTGATCCTGAAGGTCGTCAACGCAACCACGAACGCGGTGGATGCAATGGTCGAAATCAATGGCGCTGACATGGTTGCCACAGGAAAACTCACGCTGCTGACTTCCAGCCGATTAACAGACGAGAACACCTTTGCCCATCCGGAGAAAGTTGCGCCTGTGGAGGACAAGCTGGATGTGTTCTCGCCGACATTCAGCCATTCCTTTCCGCCCCGCTCCGTTTCCGTTCTGCGGATTCCTGCCAGGGTGACGCAGCAATAACATCCACCACTTACATGAGCCCCAAATACACGATCGGTCTTGATTACGGCACGAACTCAGTTCGCGCCCTCATCGTCAATGTCGCCAGCGGCGCGGAAGTCGCCGCGGCGGTCTGGACTTACGCACACGGCACACAGGGCGTAGTCCTCAGCCGCGATCCCAACCTCGCGCGCCAGCATCCCGCTGATTACGTGAAAGGCGCCGAGGTAACCATCCGGCAGGCGCTCGCGACGGCAAAGAAAAGCGTGCGGGGCTTCAATGCGGAACAGGTCGCCGGCATTGGGGTCGACACAACCGGCAGCACTCCCCTGCCCGTTGATTCCGAAGGCCAGCCGCTGGTATTTCAAAAGAAGTTTGAAAACGAACCCGCTGCAATGGCGTGGCTTTGGAAGGATCACACAAGCGTTCACGAAGCCGCGGAAATTACGTCCCTTGCGAAGGAAATGCGGCCTGAGTTTCTCGCGAAATGCGGCGGCACTTACTCGAGCGAATGGTTCTGGAGCAAAATACTGAAATGCCTGCGCGTCGCGCCCAAGGTCTTCAACGCGGCGCATTCGTGGGTGGAACTCTCCGACTTCGTTCCGGCCGCCCTTACGGGAACTTTGCATCCCGACAAATTCATCGCGGGCGTCTGTGCTGCGGGACACAAGGCGATGTGGAACGCCAAGTGGGGCGGATATCCCGACCAGGAATTCCTCGCGAAACTGGATCCAAAACTCGCGGCGTTGCGCGAACGCCTGACGACGCGCGTTTATACGGTCGAGAAAGCCGTCGGCGGGCTAACGGCCGATTGGGCGAAACGCACAGGTTTGAAGCCAGGAATTCCCGTCGCGGTGGGAGCCTTCGACGCGCACCTCGGCGCTATCGGCTCGGGTGTAACGGAAGGTTCGCTCGTCAAAATCATTGGGACCAGCACCTGCGACATCACGGTCGCTCCCAACCAGTCCAAACTCGCCGATGTCCCCGGCCTGTGCGGGATCGTCGACGGCAGCGTATTGCCCGCGCACTTCGGACTGGAAGCAGGACAATCTGCCGTGGGCGACATCTTCAACTGGTTTGTGAATTACATCCAGCCTCGGGGCAAAGCTGGAACCCACGAGGCGCTCACGGCGGAGGCGGCGAAGCTGAAGCCAGGCGAATCCGGTTTGCTGGCGCTCGATTGGAATAACGGCAATCGAACGATTCTCGTCGATCAACGCCTGACTGGATTGATGCTCGGCCAGACGCTTTACACGACCCCTGCGGAGATTTACCGCGCGTTGATTGAAGCGACCGCGTTCGGCGCGCTGACGATCATCAATCGTTTTGAGGAATATGGCGTGCAGATCAAGCAAGTGCTGAACTGCGGGGGGATCGCGGAGAAAAACCCCGTCGTGATGCAGATTTACGCCGATGTGACGGGGCGTCCGATGAAGATCAGCCGTTCTGCGCAAACCTGCGCGTTGGGGTCTGCGGTTGCTGCTGCGGTGGCGGCCGGAGTGTATCCCAACTTTGCAACCGCGCAGAAGAAGATGACTGGATTGAAAGCGACGGTTTACAAGCCGAACGCAAAAGCGCACGCGGTATACAAGGACCTCTACAAACTTTACCGCCAGATTCACGACGCATTTGGAACGAAGGATTGGAACGGAAATCTTTACAACGTGATGAAGGACCTCATCGAAATCCGCAACCGCGCGAGAAAATGAAGGCAGGAATAACCACGAAACACACGAAACACACGAAATGAAGACTCTCAGAAATGCCTTTGCTTCTTT
>DASPIL010000017.1 GCA_035629175.1 Verrucomicrobiia bacterium
GGCAACGGCACGGCGAGCCGCGAAACTGAAACATTTGTCCGCGCGCTGAAGCTTCCCGCAGCCATCCCAATCGTCATGGTGAACGAAAGCGGCGCCTCCATCTATTCGGCATCCGAAGTCGCGCGGGAGGAATTCCCCGCCCATGACGTCACCGTGCGCGGCGCCGTATCGATTGGCCGCCGCCTTATGGATCCACTGGCTGAACTCGTGAAGCTGGATCCGAAGTCGATCGGCGTGGGACAGTATCAGCACGATGTGGATCAGGGCGGCTTGAAGCGGAGTCTCGACGACGTGGTGATGAGTTGTGTGAACGGCGTGGGCGTGGAGCTAAACACGGCCAGCAAGCAATTGCTCAGCTATGTGTCGGGTCTTGGCCCGGCCTTGGCGGCGGGCATTGTTGCCTATCGCAATGAGAACGGGCCCTTCCGATCCCGCGCCGAACTGCGCAATGTGCCGCGACTTGGGCCGAAGGCGTTTGAACAAGCCGCTGGATTTCTGCGCATTCACGACGGCGAGCACCCGCTCGATGCCAGCGCTGTGCATCCCGAGAGTTACCTGATCGTTGATACCATGGCGCGCGATCTGAATTGCTCGGTTCGCGATCTACTCACGAACGCCGCCCTCCGTCAAAAAATTCAATTGCAGAAATATGCATCCGAGACCGTCGGCCTGCCCACGTTGAATGACATTATGGCGGAGCTGGCGAAACCCGGGCGGGATCCGCGGCACCAGTTCGAAGTGTTCGCCTTTCAATCGGGCGTTGAGAAAATGGAGGATCTCAAACCCGGAATGAAGCTGCCCGGCATCGTCACCAATGTCACGGCGTTCGGCGCGTTTGTGGACATTGGTGTCCATCAGGACGGTCTTGTGCACGTGAGCCAGCTTGCCGATCGCTTCGTCAAGGATCCTGCCGAAGTCGTTAAAGTGCATCAAAAGGTCGCCGTGACCGTCACGGAAGTCGACCTGCCACGAAAGCGGATTGCGCTGTCGATGAAGGCTGCGCCTCAGTTAGGACCGGCACCGGCGGGACGCACAACGCCAGGTCAGCCCGCGCCGAGGATGCCAGCGAAGCCCGCTAAAGCGCAGTCGGTCGATTGGTTTACGGAAGCTTTGAATCGCAGCAAAGGAAGCCAATAGCCAGTCATTGCTGCATGCGCTGGATGTAATCCCGGATGAGCCGCGAATGCTCCTCTTTGATCCCGGCAAAATTTGGATCGTCAGCAAGATTCCTGAGCTCGTGCGGGTCGGCTGTTTCATCGAACAACATCGCGCCTCCGCCGCCGCCCTGAAACTCCGCATACCGATACTTGGGGGTTCGAACGGATACTCCATGGAACGTCCTCCCGTCTTCGCTCCACACGGTGAATGCAGGATGATTCCATTCCGCACTCGGGTTCTCCAGTAGCGACGCCAGGCTGCGGCCGTCAACCGTCGACGGGACGTCCAGACCGCAGAGTTCGGCGAGCGTAGGGTAAATATCAATGGCTTCAACAATGCGCTGCGATGCCTTCCCGTTTCCTTTTGCACGCGGCGCGGCAATTATCAGCGGCGAACGCGTGCCTTGCTCAAAGAGTGACCCCGCCTTTGACCATTTGCCTTTCTCGCCGAGCTGGTACCCGTGGTCGCCCCAGAACACCACAATTGTGCGATCCCGCAAACCGAGGCGATCAAGTTCGTCCAGCACCCGGCCCACGTTCCAGTCCATCCATGAAGTTGACGCCACGTAGGCCTGGATCATCTGGCGCGCCTCCGCGGGTGAGGCCTCGCGACCCATGAAAAGGTCTGCGTTCCGCTGGCGAATGGCTGCCCGCGGAAATCCCTCAGGCACCGTTGGCCGCGTCGCGAAATCCGGCGGCAGTTCAATCTGGTTCGTCGGATACAACTCGTAGAATCGCCTGGGCGCAGAAGGCGGGCTGTGTGGCTTCACAAACCCGCAGCCCAGGAAGAACGGCTTGTTCGTGTGATCCCGCAGGAACTGAATCGCGCGGTCGGCTGTGCGGTAATCTCCATGCGATTCTCCGTCGCCCTCCAGCACGATCCATCGATCCGAATTGCGCGCGCGCCTCTGCCCCACGCTTTCTGGAATGGAGCGATCCTGGATGAACATTATGTCCTGCGCAGGGTTGGGCAGGAGTCGGGCGTCGTCGCTGATTCTCTGCGGGTCGCCGCCTTCCGTCCAGGACTTGAGGTCATCCATGCCTCCATGAAAAATTTTCCCGGCGCGGAGTGCTGCGAATCGGTTTTCCTTGAACAACTGCGGGAGCGTGACGATGCCGGGGTGCAAGGTCCGGAAATCGGCGCGGTTTCCCAGGACGCCGGTGCGGCTCGGATGGCGTCCAGTGAGCATCGATGCCCGTGAAGGATTGCACAGGGGGAACTGGCAATAGGCCCTATCAAACCGCACGCCACGGGCAGCCAGCCTGTCAATGTTGGGAGTTTTAGCGAGCGAACTGCCATAGCACGATAACTCCGTTCGCAGGTCATCAGAGATCAGGAACAACACGTTCGGCGGGTTCGTCGCTGCGGGAAGCGTACCGCTGCAAAGTGCGGCCAAGGTGGCGAGCAACGACAGCAAAACGTTGGATCTCATAACGGGATTCGGTCAGTCGCAGGGAACCGTCCTGGGCGCAGCCCAGGCGCGAAGGGCGGCGACGGATTCCGCCATGACGACAGACAACGGCCTGGTTTGTTGAAGTTCGTTGATGAGGTCCTGCTGCTCCAACGTTCGGCCATTCGCGTGCGCCGCATACATTGCCGACACAACCGCCTGCTCAATCTCAGAACCGGAAAATCCTTCTGCTGCGGAAGCCAGAGCCGCGACATCAAAATCGCCGGCCCCGCACTTTCGTTTGCGCAGATGAATCTCGAAGATCTCGCGACGGTTCGCGTCACTCGGCAGGTCCACGAAAAAGATTTCGTCGAAGCGTCCCTTCCGCACGAGTTCGGGCGGCAGCCGCGTGATGTCGTTGGCGGTCGCAACGAGGAACACGGACTTCTTCTTCTCTGCCATCCACGTCAGCAGTGTTCCCAGCACGCGGCGCGACACGCCGTCATCATCGCTGTCGGTTGCGATCCCCTTTTCAATTTCGTCCATCCACAGGACGCAAGGGGCCATGACCTCTGCCATATCAAGTGCCTTGCGCAGGTTGCGTTCGGTTTCGCCGTAATACTTGTTGTAGAGCACGCCAAAATCGAGGCGGAGAAGCGGGGCGCCAAGAATTCCCGCGATCGCCTTTGCAGCGAGACTTTTTCCGCAGCCTTGCACACCCAGCAGGAGAACGCCGCGAGGCGGGTCGAGAACGTCGTTCTCGCCATGAAAAAAGCTCTTTCGCGCGTCGATCCAGTTGCTCAGGCGCTTCAGGCCTCCGACTTCATTGCGTCCGACGTTGTCGTGTTCGAATGCCAAAAGTCCGTCGTGACTTAGCAGTTCGTATTTCGCGCGCGCGACGGCCGGAAGATCCGATTCAGAGATAGCGCCGTCGTCCTCGATTGCCTTGCGGGCAATGCGCCGCGCGTCGCTCGCGCTCAGGCCGGCGAGGTTTCGTATCAGCAGGTCGAGCGCTTTGTTCGTCGTCTGCACTTCGCGGCGTCCATTCGCCGCGCCCCATTCCGCCGCCACATCCAGGACAATTGCCCGCAGTTCGTCCGTCGTCGGAAGCGGCAGCTTGAATGTCGCTGTGTAGGGACGCAGTTCTTCCGGTGTTCGCAACGTGTGACCCACCAGCATGACCGTGCAATAATGCTTGGTGTAATTTAGCGCGATGTCCTTGAGCTGCCGCACGTGCAGGTTATCATCCATGAAGGGATGAAAATCGAGCAGGACGAACAGGCTGTGCGACGCGTCGGCGCGGATGAAGGCCAGGAGTTCGTTTGAACGGCGCACTGATTCACGGGGTTGATCGCAAGGTTCGAATGCCTGCAATCCATCCGACACTGTCCAGCGATATGCCTTCAACTGCAGCCGCTGGCCGATTCGGCGAACCAGCCGGACCACCTCAGGTTCTTCATTGCTTTCAATGGCGATCAGGGGGACTCGAGAGCGAATCACAGCCTCCAGATCCTGCAGCGGACTTTCTGTCAGAGGAGCTTCAAGCCGGGAGAATCGAGGAGTCGAAAAGCTCATGATGCACGTCCAGAAGTCGTGCTAAAGCGGAGCATGTTCAAGCAAAATCTGCCGTCCAGCCGAAAGTTCCGCGCCGCGTTCCGAGGCAACCCTCCTCAAAGCGGCGAGAACCTGAAGTAGTCGGCGTCCGCAAATCCCTGGCCCCCTGCGTTTCGCCGCAGACAATACAAGCCGATCTTCGCGCCGATCCAATAGCCCTTCGTTGCAGCAAACGATCCAGGAACGGGCGTGAACCGGGCACCATCCTCGGAATACTCAAATCGAGTCATTCCGGTCGATGAAACACAGGCGCGCAAGTGGAGGCGGCTCGGCGAGTTGGCGCTGAGAATGGTGTCAGTGTCGTTGACACGGAAGACAAACTGGGTGCCCCCCGGCATCGCGCGAAGGGCTATTGCGGCGCTCGTCTTGCCGATGATTGCCAGTCCCGCTTCGGTGCCGTCCTCCGCATCGAGTTCGATGACTGTGTCGGCAGTAAAACATTCCGCGGGAAACTTTTGCAGCAGCAGGTTGGGCAATCGCAGAAGATTGCCATCCGTGCTGAATTGCGCGATCAGCCGGAGCCATCCTGGACGGACGGTCAGATCCGCCCATGCGTCGTCATGATTTGCATGCCATTGCCATTGCAGTCCTGGACGGGGTGCGTCGAATTCATCGGATGTCTCAGGTGCTGTTCTGGGCCCTCGATGTGCGACGTTCGGTTTTGCGTGCACAGCCACGGGTTCGCCGACGCCATTACCGTCGAAATCCTTTCCTGCAAGCGGCCAGCCGTCATTCCACCTCACAGGCTGCAAGTGGACAATCCGTCCGTAGACGCCTGCGTCCTGAAAGTGCATGAACCACCAGTCGCCGACCGGGAGATCGATGAGAGCGCCCTGATGCGGGCCATTGACGCCCGTGCTGCCGGTTTCCAGGATGACGCGTTCCTCGTAAGGCCCGTAAACAGCTTTTGATCGCAACGCAAGTTGCCAGCCCGTTTCCACTCCGCCCGCTGGCGCGAGTATGTAATACCATCCGTCCTTCTTGAGAAATTTTGGTCCTTCGACCGTAGGATGGCGCTCGGGTGCGTGAAAGACGATCTGACCTTCGCCCAGCAACCGCGAGGCGTCAGGTGCCATCGGACGCACGCGCAGCATGTGTTTGATGCCTGCACGCGAACCCGCATATGCGTGCACCAGATATGCCGAGCCATCGTCATCCCAGAGCGGACAAGGATCGATCAATCCCTTGCCTTCCTGCACGAGCCGGGGTTCGGACCACGGTCCGCGCGGATCTTTCGCAGTGACAACGAAAATCCCCTCGTCGGGTGTCGGGAAGAAAACCCAAAATTTTTCCGCGTGAAAGCGGATCGCAGGCGCCCAGATTCCGCATCCGTGCTGAACCTCGCGATAGCGCTCGTGCGGCAGATTTTTCAACGCGTGGCCGATGAGCGTCCAGTTGACGAGGTCGCGCGAATGAAGGATTGGCAGCGCGGGCGTGCAGTTGAAACTCGACGCTACCAGGTAAAAGTCATCGCCGCGGCGGACAACATCGGGATCAGAATAATCCGCGCACAGCACGGGATTGCGGTAAGTGCCGTCACCCTGGTCTGGAAACCAGGGATGATGGATCGCCACATCGGCGATCGGCCGCGAGCGCTCGGTCGTCAGGTTCATGTGGACGATTTGCCGCCGATTCGCGGCACGAGCAGGTGGAGAATGGTCAGGGAAAGCAGGTACATGATTGAGGCCGCGGCAAAGATGGATGCGTAGCTGCCCGTTTTCTTCAGGATCACGCCAATGAGCTCGGCCACAAATGCTCCCGTCAGGAATGCTACAAAGCCTCCCAGGCCGACGACCGAGCTGATTGCCTTCTTCGGCATGGTGTCTGAAACAAAGCTGAAGAGATTGGCGGACCAGCCCTGATGCGCGGAACCTGCGATGCCAACGATGATGACGGTCAGCCAGATGCTGGGCACGTGCGGCGCGAGGAAAATGGGCAGCACCGAAAGGGCGCACGCCAGCAGCGAAATTTTGCGCGCCGCATTGATTGTCCAGCCGCGTGTCAGGAGCCGCCCGGATAGCCACCCTCCCGCAATGCCGCCGAAGGAAGCGATCAGGTAAAAGACGGCGGTCCAGTTGCCGACTTGGACGAGCGGCAAATCATATTTCTTCTGCAGGAAATCGGGCAAAAAGAACATGTAGATGCCCCACACCGGGCCAGCGAGAATGCTGGCAGCGAGATAGGCCCAGACGGCGCGATATCCCAGCAGTGAGAGCCAGGGAACCGATTCCTTCTTTTCGATTGTTTGCGGCTGGCCCGATCGGATGTAATCCCGTTCTCCCTCTGAAAGGCGGCGATGCTTTTCAGGATTGTCGTAAAGCCACCACCAGGCAATCAGCCAGAAGATCCCGAGCGCACCCGTTACGTAAAATGTCATGGGCCAGCCCCACGCTTTGTACATCCACGGAACCGCAATCGGGCAGATGATTGCGCCAACGTTCGTTCCCGCATTGAACAGGCCCGTCGCAAGTGCGCGTTCCTTGACGGGAAACCATTCGGCAACGGTTTTGATCGCGCCCGGAAAATTTCCGCCTTCCGCGAGGCCGAGGGCGACGCGCGCCGCCATGAACCCAAACACGGTTCCCGGAATCGTCCAGGAAATGCTCGTCCATGGGATGGAAATGGGAACATTTGCGTCGAGCGGGATATAGGTGCAGAGCCCGTGGGCCGCAGCAGCCAGGCTCCAGAAGAGCACCGCCAGCGGCAAGCCGCGCTTGACGCCCATCCAATCCATGAAGCGTCCGCCAAGAAGATAACCGAATGCGTAGGCCAGTTGAAACCCCGAGGCGATATGTGCGTAATCCGTTTCGCCCCATCCGAGCTCATCGCTGAGCGGCTTCTTGAGGATGCCGATGATGTTGCGATCGATGTAATTGATCGCCACCGATGCAAAGAGGAGGCCGCAGATGGCCCATCGGAAATGTCCCGGGCTTTTCGCTGTTCCGGGTGCGGCAGTGTGCTGGGAAGGCGCGGCTTGCATTTCAGCGGATCACTGCCGCGTCTTTTGACACGGCAGGGCCTGTGCGGACCTTTTCGCGGGCATGGGTGAGATCGCAGTTCTCGAGCACGACGTCGCGCGAGGCGGCACCTTCGAGTTGCAGGAACAAGGGTGAATCCCTGGGCGCAGCAGTCTGTTGTATCCGAATGCCCGAGACATTCGTGAGCGAGAAAACCGCGCCGGCCTTTGGGGTGACCTGGACATTCGTGAACACCAATCCCCTGGCGTGATGCGCGACGACGCCCTTTGTGGAATGGATGTTCATGTTTTCGAAACGGATGTTTTCAACCGGGGAGTCGTCGAGTCCTGAAATCACGATGGCGGTCGGTACGCCGTCGCCCGTTACGTTGCTGATGACCATGTTCCTGAACAGCGGGGGCTTTTCATTGGCGGCCTGCTTGCGGTCCGAACTGTAATCCATGTTCATTATCACGACCTCGCGTTGCATGTTCCGCACCTTGAGATCGCGGGCAAACACGTTCTCCACGATGCCGCCGCGACCGCGGCGCGACTTGATGCGGATGGCGCGGTCGGTGCCATCGAACTCGCAGTCGTACATGAAGACGTTCCGCACTCCGCCTGACATTTCGCTGCCGATCACAAGCCCGCCGTGGCCGCGCTTGCTGTAGCAGCGCCGCATCACCACGTTTTCCGTGGGGCGATTCACGCGCCAGCCGTCCTCGTTGTAGCCGGATTTCAGAACCACGCAATCGTCACCCGTGCTGAAGGTGCAATCCTCGATCAACATGTCCACGCACGAATCGGGATCGACCCCATCGTTGTTCGGCCCATCGGTTTCCACACACACGCGGCGAATCGTCGTGTTCAGGCAGTAGATTGGATGAATGGTCCAGTTGGGGCCGCTGCCGATCGTGAAGTCCTCAAGCAGGATGTTGGTGCAGTCAACGAAGCTGACGAAACTCGGGCGGATCGCGGCTTCGGCCGTTCCAAAAACACGCTGTTCCACGGGCACGCCCTGTGCGCCCATGTCAAAAAATTGCTTTGTTTCCCGCGTCTTCCAATCCCACCACACGCGGGCATTGCCATTCAGCCGTCCTTTTCCTGTAATCGCGATGTTCGTGCAACCCCGCGCGTAGACGAGCGGCGAATAGTTGTAGAGTTCAATCCCGCCCACGCGCACAAACACGACTGGCAGGTAGTCCTCGATGCGGTCGCTGAAAATCACTTCGGCGCCTTCACTCAGATGCAATTCCACATTGCTCCGAAGGTGAATTGGGCCCGTGAGGAATTTGCCGGCCGGCACAACGACGCGCCCGCCTCCCGCTTCAAAGCAGGCCCGTATGGCAGCAGCAAACGATTTCCCGCAGTTCGTTTTCGCACCTGCAATCGCCCCAAAATCCATGATGGAGACCGTGTGCTTCGGAAACGTCGGTGGCACAATGCGTTCGAGAATCCGCGGCAAGCCGGCCCATCCGCCACCCGTCGGCGATTGGTTCTGCGCCTGCAGTCGAACCGCGGCGGCCATAAGCGTCAGGAAGACAATCAACAGCGGGCGTGCCATGGGACGCAGAGTAGACACGATCGATGGCTGAGGAAACCGCCACTTCTGCAAAGCACATTGAAAAATCGGCCGCCTCACGCCTTTCCAGCCAATGGCCGCCGGAGTGCCGTGTTCTTTCGATGGGGGTCAAAACGGCAGTTCGGGCTCAGCCTTGTCAGAAGAAATCCCTGCATCCATGATTCCGGCAAGGAACTTGCATCCCAAGGAACCGAACATGAAAATCACGAATTGTATAAAAATTGGATTTGCTGCCTCCGCTTTGCTTGTTTTTGCCGGCTGCGTGAGCAACTCCGAACCCGGGCTGACATCGAACTCATTTGCCGTTCGGACCGCCACTCTGGGAATCGGTGGGAATAACTGCGGCGGATTTAACGGAACCAGCGGCTCCACCGCGTGTGTCGGGCCTTACACAGGATTCGCAATCATCACGAACTCGGCTTCCGGGACGATCTGGTTCACGGCGCCCGCGGGAGCTACCAACTGCGTTGTCACGGATTCCTCCGGTTTTGCGTCCCCCTACGTTTCCGTCGTGAAAGCCGTCCGCCGCAGCAATCTCATGTCGTGGTGTGGAACCAACTCCGTGAGTTTCCCGGCCAATGCAGGGCAGCAATACAAGTTCACGATTTTTCTCAAGAGCACGCCGCCGCCTCCGACGAACGGGCAGCCGCTGGTTCTCGAAGTAGACTGGAATCCTTGAAACCTCCTAGAAGCTGAATTGCAGCCGCGCGATGAATGTTCGCTCCCGGGGTAGATTGCCGGTAACCGTGAGCGAGTGCAGATGGTAGTTTTCGTCGGAGAGGTTGAGAACTCCCGCTGCAATGCTGGCACGGCGCTGCCAGAAGCGATACCCCCCAAGCACGTTGTAATGCCAGAAGTCGTCGCCAGGCTGGCTGGAGAGATCCGCCGAGTTTTGCTGGCGAAACCAGACTGCTTCAAAGCTGGAGAAAAGTCCTGACGCGTGGTTGAAGTTCGCGTGAAGGACCAGCTGATGCATCAGGCTTTCCGCGTCTTCGTGAGGAACAAAACCGCCGCTGAACTCGCCAGGCAGCAGGTGCCGCGTGTCAGGGCGCGTGGCCGTCAGATCAGACTGCGTTAGCCGGTACACAAGCCCTGCCGACCATTCGGTTCCGATCAGTTGATTGGCAGTAAACACCACTGCGCGTTCCCGAAAATCGATATTTTCACGCAGGCCGTATCCGTTCACCAGAACAAGCACATCGTCTTCTAAACCAAAGGGGTCCACGTAGATGCTGCCACGCCAGCGATCGACCTCGGAATAGAGTAATTCGCCCCGAAGGCCAAGGTAGGTTCCAGTTTTGAATTTCTGTTCGAGCGACAGTGCAAACGTGTCGTTCTCTCCTCCGGAAGTCCCGCCGCTTAGGGATTCAGGAATCAGGCTCCGAAACGCCTGGTTCAGCCCCGCGACTTGGGTGGGTTCGATGCGATGACTCTGATCCAGGCTCCCGCCGGTGAGCGAGCGAGTATAGGCGCCGCGCACGGTCGTTCCCGGCAGAGGCGTCCAAAGGAACCCGGCCTTTGGCGAGAGCTGATCCTCGGAATCTTCGCTTCCCCAGAAGGGCGGTGTAAAAAGAAAGCGTGGATACTTGATCCAGTCATACGTGAGACCCGCGGTCAGCTGAAGCGGCTCCGCAACCTGCCACGAATGATAGCCGTAAAGGCTGTAGCGATGGAATTCCGCACGCACATCCTGGTCGGCGAGTATCGCGCCGGGGGAAAAAACTGTACCCTCAATATCGAAGGCAAGTTGCTCGAGGCGAAAATCGGTGTGTTGAAACAGAGCGCCGAGCACCGTCTGATGATCGCCCATTTGGAAAATTTGCTGAACCTCAGCGCTGTACAGTTCCTGGCTGTTAGCTGCCGTTCCCCCGGCCGGCAATGCATGGACGCCGGTGATGCCACCGTCGACTACAGCAGTGACCAGTTGGGAACGATCCGGGAAGGCCACCGAATAATGGTCCACTTCACGTGTCAGGATCACCAATGTATGGTTCCCCGGACTCCACTCATGGTGATACCCAAGTTCCAGCGTTGGCTGGTGTGTTTCCCGTGAACGGCCCCGAACCCGCACATCGGGATCGTACGCCTCTGCGAGGTCGCCCGCATCGGTTTCCGAAATTCTGACATGGAACAGTAGATCGTCCTGCGCGGTAATCCGTTGCTTCAAAGAGAGGCCAAGGGCACGGGTCTCCTGGTCGTTGTTGTAACGCTGTCCCGGATCGATTTGGTAGTCTCCTTCCAGGCTGTAGTTGAAGGTGTCAAACGTCCCGTACTGCGCAAAGCTTTGCATCCACGCCCCGCGGCTCAGGTATTCCGTGCTCGAAACCAGGCCGATGCCCGTGCGATTGAACAGGCGCGAGTATTCACTTTGCGACACGGCAGGCGAGAGAGGCCCGGCGTCCACCGGGGCAAGAAGAGATGCCAGCCTGTATTCGGCAGATGCCGGCGTCTCAAAGCGGAGATCCCAGTGGTTGGGATCTCTCATCGATTCAAAGCTGTTGGCGAGGAAGAAATGCGCGGAATAGTTGGCGTAATCGTAGGCAACGGCGCGGTACGCTTCCCGCATTGCGACTTCCCCCATGCCCGCGTCTTCATAAATCCGGGCCAGGTTCGCACTGCGGACTGCGTGATCCTGCCGCAATAACAACTCCGAGCGAACGATGCTGCGGTTGTCGTTACGTTCCTGTGAACGTTCCAGTTCCCGAATCGCTTCGTTGATGCGGTTGTTGCGATGATGCACCAGCGCGGAATACAGATGCGGCGTGGGGTCGTTAGGATCCAATCCCGCGGCGAGTTGAAGCTCTCGTTCTGCGTGCGGAAAATCACCGATGGCTTCGTGAGCCTTGCCGAGATAGCTGCGCAATTCCGCGCGCTGCGGCTCCAGCGCCGCCGCGACCATCAGGTCTTCGCGGCCGCCAGTGACATCGCCGCGGCGAATCCGGGAAAGGCCGCGCCCGAGCCATGCATTGGCGAGCGCTGAATCAACAGCAATCGCGCGATCAAACGACGTCAATGCCTCATCAAAGCGGTTGTCGGCGGCCTCGAGGAACCCCTGGAGCGCGAGGGCCTGGGCGTTTCGCGGCGAAAGTTCAAGGCCTTTTGTCAGCGCTTCGCGAGCCTCTGCCAGGCGTCCAAAGCTGAACTCCAGTTCGGCGAGCCGGGTCCAGGCAAATCCCAGACCGGGCGACACTACAGCGGCCTGGCGCGCCAGCCTGCGGGCGCGCTCGAGGGACTCGCCGCGAAGGCCGCCCGATTGCGCGTGATAACTCGAGGCCAGAAGCTCCGAGGCGGTTTCAGGATTGGAAATTCCAGAATACGAATCCCGCCGAACGGAGTTGATCAACAGCCGCAGGGCAGCAGCGGATCGTTGTTCCGGAACTGCATCGGGCGCCACCGCGGCCAGCAGCGATTGCGCCTGCTCCACTTGTCCAACGGACAGCAGCAACGCCGCATGAAAAACCCGCCCGGCATTTGAGGCAGGCGCTCCATTGGTTGGATGCCGCGCGAGCGCATTGAGCAGGTCGCCTTGTTGATACGCCGCAAGCGAATCGGCAAGGGCTGCGCGTTCTGCATCCGCAAACGCCAGTTCAGCAGGATCAATGACGGCCGGATAATAAAAGGCCCACTGAAGCACGTGGTTCACGATGAAGCCGGCCGTTGGAGCAGGCGCGCGTCCTGGTTCAGCAACCGCCTGCTGCCCGTTGGTCAGGATCAGCGTCGCTTGTTCATTTCCAAACGTCACTGTTCCATCGATCACAGAAAGCGTCGTGCGGCCCAGACCATTCACCGCCATCACAAACTCAGTCCCTTCGATGCCCGCGCTGGCGCCCCGGGTGACAACGCGAATACGTCCCGGTTTGTCGCGGTGAAAGAAGGAAAGCACACCGCGGAAAAGTTCGAGGCCGGACTGCCCATCGCGCACCGGTAGGATTTCGAGCTCGGTGGACGCTCCGAATGGAATGACGCTTTCTCCACTCCAGCGCAGCGCCACCCTGCTGTTGGCGCTCGTCCTCAAGCGGTCGCCCGCCGAGAGAAGCTGGTTTGTCGCGCCCGGTGTCCACGTCGAAGTCCCCGCAGGCAGGACCTGCACGGTGCCCTGTAATTCTACAATCCGGATCTGCTCCGCTTGGGAACTTTGTCCCCATCCGCACAAGGTGCTGGCTTCAAAGAGCAATACAACGGCGACAATGCAGGTGATCTGGTGTGACAGTTTCACTTGGTGATTTCATTAACGTTTCCTGAAGGCGCCAGCCTGCTGGCCCATCCTCCTCGTCCGAGGCGGCGATACGAAATCACAAACGGAACCGGTTTACAATCGTAAACGTCCTGCGGAGAAGGTTTGCGAATCCAGTCAACGGGTATCTTGTTTCCGGCCGAACCCTTCCTGAACCGGGATCAATGCCGTCACTATAAACCCGGGCAGTGTCGCGATGAGCACCCACATGAAAAAACGGGGGTAGCCCAACAGGTCCTGCAGCCATCCGCTCCACATGCCTGGCAGCATCAAGCCAAGCGCCATGAACCCCGTGCAGATGGCGTAATGCGCAGTCTGATGCTGGCCGCGAGCAATATGGATCATGTAGAGCATGTACGCCGTGAAGCCGAAACCGTATCCGAATTGCTCGGCGGCGACGCACGCCGCGACCACGCCTGTGCTGGACGGCAGCGCGTATGCGAGATATACGAACAACGCGTTCGGAGCGTGCGTTGCAAATGCCATGGGCCAGAGACAGCGGCGCAACCCGAACCGTGAAACCACCCAGCCTCCCAACAGCCCGCCCGTCATGAGCGCGATGACGCCGCCCGTTCCATACACCATGCTGAATGCGCGGTTGCTCAAGCCCAGCCCGCCTGACTCGTTCGAATCAATCAGGAAGGCTTGCGCCATCGGCAGCAATTGTGCCTCGGCAAAGCGATACAAAAGAAGGAACGAGAGCAGGACACCTATTCGTCTCTTCCCGAAAAAACTGCGGAAGGTTTCAACGAAATCCCGCCAGAAACGCGTTGATCCTTCCCACGATCCCTCCCGATCGGCCGCCGACCGGGGAAGGATTGACCTGTGGTAAATGCCGAGGGCCGCAAAGAGGATTGCCAGACCTGCAAACGCAATCATCCACGCCGTTCGGACATTCCCGAGTTCAGCCTGCAGCGCGGCCACCAGGAAAATAAATGGGCCCTTCATTGAAAGGGTGGCGAGCCGGTATACGGCGTTGCGAACGCCCACAAAGAAGGATTGTTCCTGCTCCGACAGCGCCAGGATGTAAAATCCATCAGCTGCGATGTCGTGCGTGGCGGAGCTGAATGCCAGGAGAAAAAAGCAAACAATCGAGCCTGGCACAAACCACGATGCCGGCAGGAGGCACGCGAGCGCTCCCGCGGCCACGCTTAACAGGATCTGCGTTCTCCAAATCCAGAGGCGACGCGTCCGCAGGAGGTCCACGAGGGGGCTCCAAAGGGGTTTCAGAACCCAGGGCAGATAAAAAAGTCCCGTGTAAAAAGCCACTTTCGTGTTCGACACGCCGAGCGCCTTGTAGAGCAGGAGCGCCACCGTCGTGACCAGCGCATTGGGCAAACCTTCCGCAAGATAGAGCGTCGGAATCCACGCCCAGGGACGCCGATGCTGGCTAGGGTTTGTTTGGCTGGGCTGAAACACGACGCGTGTTTATCAGCAAATCTCCGCGCTCAGCAAGGGCGCAGGTGTGTCCGGCGTTCCCAACGGCTGCCGTGCGCAAAGTGATTGCACTGCGCTGCGGCTGCCGCTCAAATGCTGTGGTGATTGCAAAACGTGTCATACCATGCCTCGACGTCCACGATGGAAAAGTCACCCGTGGCGTGCAGTTTGGCAAAGCGGAATCGGGTGAACTGCGCAACGTCGGAGATCCTGTGGAACTCGCAATCCGCTACAATGAGCAGGGCGCCGATGAAATGGTTTTCTTTGACATCACCGCCAGCGCCCATGGCCGCAAGACGATGGTGGATGTCATCGAACGCGCCGCCGCCGAGTGTTTCATGCCGCTGACGGTCGGCGGCGGAATTAAATCGGTCGACGACATGTACGCGATGCTTCGCGCTGGCGCTGACAAGATCAGCATCAATTCCTCTGCACTCGTGGATCCGGAGTTGATCCGGCGCGGAGCGGAAAAGTTTGGCAGCCAGTGCATCGTGGTGTCGATCGATGCAAAGAGGATCGCGCCTGACCAGTGGCGGGTGTTCTCGCACGGCGGCCGAAAGGATACGGGACTGGAAGCCGTCGCATGGGCTCAGAATGCAGTGAAGCTCGGAGCTGGCGAAATCGTGTTGAATTCCATCGACGCTGATGGAACCAAGGCGGGGTTCGACCTGGTGATCACGCGCCGCGTCAGTGAAGCAGTCGGGGTTCCCGTGGTGGCGAGCGGGGGAGCTGGCAAACTGGAGCACATGGCGGAGGTGCTGCTCGAAGGCAAAGCAGACGCGGTCCTGGCCGCGAGCATCTTCCATTTTGGAACCTATACGGTCGCGGACGTAAAGCGGTTCCTTGCCGAAAAGAAAATCCCGGTTCGCTTCTGAGCCGCGCCGAACGCAGCACATCCATGAATACCACTCCTGACCTGGGTTCCCGACTCCTGCCGATCCTGCTCCTGGCGTGCTCGAACATCTTCATGACCTTCGCCTGGTACGGCCATTTAAAGTTCAAAGGCAAACCGCTCGCGCTGGTCATCCTGGTGAGCTGGGGAATTGCGTTTTTCGAATACGTCCTGATGGTTCCCGCCAATCGGTGGGGCCACTCGGTTTATTCCGCGACACAGCTCAAGATCCTGCAGGAGGTGATTACGATCGTTGTTTTTTGCGGCTTCGCGGTGCTGTACCTGCACGAAAAAATCCGCTGGAACCACATCGCCGCCTTTCTCTGCATCCTTGCGGCTGTCGCGTTCACATTCCTGCCAAAGAATCCGCAATAGGCGCAGGCCCGCGCGGCCCGCACCTGTGTCCGAAAACTCACGGACGCGCGATTTTTTTATCCCCTTTTTTTCCATCTTTTGGTAATCACGCGCATCCAGAGACGCCATGCCATCGAATCACTCTAAAGCCATCTTTGACGGGTTCGTGCCGCAGATTGGGGTCACGCCGCTTGCCGAACTGCTCTCCAACCTGCTCGGGGAGATAGCCGCATTGATGGAGGTGGAACGCGTCGGGTATTCGCGGATGGAACGCGATGGGTCGTCGATTCAGCAGGAGTTTCAATATTACCTTTCCCGCCGGCATTGTGACGCAGGTTCCCTGCTGCGGCTGTACGCCCGGGATTATCCCGGGTATTTCGCGGCATTGAACGCGCGTTCGAATGTCATCGTTTCGCACGATGTGATGTCGGACCCGCGGCTTGCAGAATTCCAGCAAACCTATTTCAAGCCACTGGGAATCACGTCCATGCTCGACGTCCCGGTTCACCGCGCCGGCCAGTTATACGGCGTCATCTGTCACGAGCATGTGGGTCCCCCGCGTCATTGGACCGACATGGAAGTGGAAGCGGCGCGCAGCTTTGCGCATCTCGTGGCGCTCGCCATTGAGACCGACCAGCGGCAGAAGATGGAAGCCGCCGTGCGGGATCGCGAGGCGCGGTATCGCGCCGCCATTGAACACACCCCCGCCGCGATCGTGGTGCTGAACGCAGCAACGGGAAAGTTTGTTGAAACCAATGACAACGCCGTCCGGCTGTTTGGCCTTTCGCGCGAGGAATTGCTGGACACAGGGCCCGCCGAACTCAGCCCGCCGAGGCAGGCCGATGGACGCCCAAGCAAGGATGTCGCACGCGAGAACATCGGGGCCGCAGTTAATGGCGAGACGCGGATTTTCGAATGGTTGCACCGTGACAGGTCGGGCAGGGACATCCCGTGCGAAATTCGCATCGCCCGGATGCCAGCCGAGGACGAGACCCTCGTGATCGCCGCGATCATGGACATCACCGAGCGCAAACGCGCCGAAGCCGAATTGCGAATGGCGCTGGAACAGGAACGCGAACTCAGCGAGCTGAAGACAAACTTTGTTAACGTGGTTTCACACGAGTTTCGGACTCCGCTCGGGGTCATTGTTTCGTCGGCTGAAATCCTTGAGCATTACTTTGAGCGGCTGCCGGGCGAGCAGCGCGCCGGCCATTTGCAGGACATCGGATTCGCAGCGCAGCAGATGGCGGGTTTGATGGATGAGGTGCTTCTGCTCGGCAGGGTCGATTCCGGACGCATGCAGTGCAATCCCGAACCGCTCGACATGGCGGGCTTTTGCCGACGGCTCGTCGACGAGCAGCTCTCTGCGACGCATCGCAAATGTCCCATCCAATTGACCGTTGAAGGATGCGCGAGTCAGGCGTCTGCTGATGAAGCCCTCCTGCGCCATGTCTTCAACAATCTACTGTCCAATGCGGTGAAATATTCGGCCGCTGGCAGTGTTGTGACGTTTGTGGTCAGGCGCGAGGAGCGGGACGCGGTGTTCGAAATTCAGGATCACGGGATCGGAATTCCCGCATCTGATCAGAAACGCCTGTTCGAGGCGTTTCATCGCGGGCAGAACGTTGGCGACATCGCGGGGACGGGCCTGGGCCTGGTGATTGCGAAAAGCTGTGTCGACCTGCACAGCGGCACGATTGCGATCTCCAGCGAACCCGGCAAAGGCACGCGCGTCACGGTTCGCCTGCCGCTCTTTCGCACGCGCCGCAGTGACACTCGCAATGGCGCGACAAAGACGAAACGACAGGCTGCCGCTTCCATGGATGCCATATGAACAGGATACTTGTCATCGAAGATCAGCCGCAGATGCGGAAGAATATCGTGACCATTCTGACCATGGAGAACTTCACGGTGTTGAGCGCGGAAAATGGCCGGCTGGGACTGGAGCTCGCGCGACGCGAGACGCCCGACCTGATCATCTGCGACGTCATGATGCCCGACCTGGACGGCTACGGAGTTCTCAAGGCATTGCGGGAGGAATCGGCGACCGCTGACATCCCCTTCATTTTTCTGACGGCGAAGAGCGAAAAGCTGGATATACGTGCCGGGATGAATTTCGGAGCGGACGATTACCTCACCAAGCCCGTAACACGCGATGATTTGCTCGCGGCGATCGCTGCGAGGCTCGAGCGGAGGCGATCGGTGGACGCGGCGCACAGCGGTCGCGGGTTCCAGCCCGATTTTTCCTCACCTGCACCGTTGAAGCGCCTCGGTTTGACCGAACGGGAATCAGAAGTGTTGTTATGGGTATCGCAGGGAAAGAGCAACGCTGAGATTGGAATCATTCTTGGCATGGCCGAGAAGACGGTAAAGAAGCACATGGGCAACATCTTCGAGAAGCTTGGCCTGGAAGGGCGCAACGCGGCGACCGTGCGCGCTCTGGAGGTGCTCAATTCACCTGCCCGCGTTCGGAACTAGGGGCCAGACGCGGGGCACAAGGATGATCGCGACCGCAAAGATCAACAGCGTCAGAGGTGTGCCGATCTTCAGAAAATCCGAGAACTTGTAACGTCCCGGCCCGTACACCATCAGGCACGAAGGTTCCAGGGGAGTCATAAACGAGCAACTGGCAGCCACTGTGATCATCATCGCAAATGTCCGCGGATTCAGATCAAGCTGAAGCGCGGTCTGAATTGCAATTGGAACAATCACCACTGCCGCAGCCTGGTTGGACATGGGTTGCGTGAGAAGGACGGTGAGCAGAAAGAATCCCGAGAGAAGCCAAAGCGGGTTCATGCTGCCCGCGCCGTTTACGATCAGCGTCGCGAGGTACTTGGCTGTGCCGGTTTCCGCCATGGCGACACCCACGGACAGCATTGCGCCGATCAGTATGACAGCCTTCCATTCCAGCTCCCGATATGCTTCGTCTGGCGTGACGCAGCGCGTGAGAAAGGCGAGCGCGGCGCCGGTCATGACTGCAACGGGCAGGCTCAGGATGTTGAAGGCGGCCGCCGCAAGGCTGGCGACGAAGATGGCCATCGCGACCGGCGCGCGTTTGCGCAGCGGGCGCTTGTCGGAGACCGCACTGATGACGCGGAAAAGGTTTTCGGTTTCCATCTCGGCGATGCGCGAGCGGCGTCCCTGGATCAACAGCGTGTCGCCCACACGCAGCGGGATGATGCTAATCTTCTGAAAAAGCGTCGTTCCATGGCGGTTGATCCCGAGCACTTGCAGGCCGTAGCGCTCGCGGAAACCAATCCCTTTCAAAGTGCGGCCAATCAACGGTGATCGTGCCAGAACCACGACTTCCACAAGCCCGGTGTCTTCGCTGCGAACGGTGGGGTCGGACAGTTTGACATCGGATTTGATTTCGATGCCCGTCACATCCTTGATCTTCAGGATCTCATCGCTCTGGCCTTCCACGAGCAGAACGTCATCGGCCTCGAGGCGCACGTCCGAACGCGGCACCTGGTAGTCGGCGCCTTTGCGCACAAGCCGCAGCACCGTCAGATCAAGGTCCTTGCCGAGGCCGGTTTCGGCGAGGGTTTTTCCCACGAGCGGCGACCCGGCGAGAACGATGATTTCAGTCAGATAAGGACGAATCCCGAGTTCCTCAACCTTCTCCCCGGCCGTGCGATGCTGCAGCCATTTGCGGCCAACGAAAAACGTGTAGGTCAGGCCGATCAATGCGATCGGGAGGCCAACCGGGGTTAGTTCGAACAGGCCGATGGGGGCCATGCGTTGCTGGACCATCAAGCCGCTTACGACGATGTTCGTCGATGTGCTGATCAGGGTGACGGAGCTGCTGAGAATGGACGCGAAGGCGAGGGGCAGCAAGACCTGGCTCGGATTGATCTGCGCGCGTTTGGCTATCCCGAGAACAACGGGAACAAAAAACGCCGTTGCCGCCGTGTTGCTCATGAACGCGCTGAACCCCGAAGTGGCAAGCATCACCACGATCAGCACGCGGTTAATCGACGTGCCGGTGAGCCGCAGGATGCGCGCACCCGCCCACTCAACGACTCCCGTTCGCCAGAGCGCTGCCGTCAGCAGGAGCAGGCCCAGGATCATGATCACGGTGTCGCTGCCAAACCCGGCGAATGCCTGGTCCGCCGGGAGCAACCCGGTGAACACCAGGGTCAGCATCAGGGAAAGAGCCACCACGTCGGGTTGCACCCAATCCGTGGAGAACAGAACCACGGCTACGACGATAAGGCCTAGCAACAGCCCGATTTCCAAGGTCATTGCGCCCCACATTGCCGGTCCGGCACGGCGCGGTCAACGGGGTCTCTCCGCCGGCGCAGAACGCTCCGCTCCCCTCAGCATCATCGCCGACACGTGTTCAAGCGCCTTCTGCCAGGCTGCACTTGCCTCGGGCGTGTATCCCGTTCCAAGCGTCTGCGCCAGCATCTGCAGCAATGCCAGTCTCACCGTGTTGTAGTGTTCCTTCGTGGTGCCGTAGGCCACATGGCGGCGTCCCAGCCCTTCCATCATCAACGACAGCCGGGCTGGAGAGTCGAGGGAACTGATGATGAAATTGAGCGCGTCCATCAACTTGCGGCCCTGTAATTCGATGCTCGTATGAAACATGCCCCGCAATGAGGGATCCCGGTCGAACAGGATCTGGTAGAACAACAGGGCCGCAATGGTTCCCTGCGACTGCACCTGTGCGAACGTCCGGCGCAGCACCGCGATCTCGTGCGGCGTCAGCCGATCGGCTGCGGCTGGATTCCCGTGCAGGCTCATGCTCATTCACAAAACGATAGTTTCGGGCCGGGCCTTCGCCCTATGCGACTTTGGTCGTATCCGCCTCAATTTCTCGAGTTGCGAAAACGGCGGATCAGGCCACATTGCAGCGCTTCCAAATGAGACGTTCTGGTTCTGCCGTTATCCTCGCCACGCATGCGATCCCTGCACTTGTCCTCTCCGCTGGCCTTAGCGCGGCCGCTGCTGACGATATCGGCCTGGCGCCTTTGCGGGCGGCGGTTTCCAATCTGTTTGGGGAAGGAATCCGAGTGGCACAGGTTGAGGCGCCGTTTGGGAATGCTCTGCCTCCGCCATTCCAGGTGAATCCCGCCGTGGTTGGGCAGCCAGCATCCAAGTTCAAGTATTTTACTGGGCCGCCCACCGAGGAGGCTGCGGAGTCATCGAGCGCATTCCCAAATGCGTTCGGCCAGAGCTCGGGACATGCGCACGCCGTGGCGGGTTACTTCTATGGTCCGCTCATCGGCATCAGCACCAACGTGGCGAACGTGGACAACTACGAAGCTACGTATTTTTTTGAGACGCTCGTTGTGGGACTGGATGCAATTGACAGCAAAATTGTGAATCAGACCTTTGTCGTGCCGGGTTCCGCGGAGGAACAACGGGCGTGGGATTCCCGATACGATGACTACGCGGCGATTCACAACACGCTGTTTATTTCCGGGATCGGCAATGGCGGGCCCATTTATGCGCCCGCGTCCAGCTACAACGGAATTGGCGCGGGGGCGATCGGCGGGGCATCCAGCGTGGGACCTGCCTTTGACGGCAGAGCGAAGCCGGATCTGGTCGCGCCAGCGCAGGTGACCAGCTATTCCACTCCGCGCGTCGCGGGGGCGGCAACGCTGCTGTTGCAGGCTGCTTTGCGCGGCGACGGCGGTGACACAAACCGGGCTGCCGACAGCAGGACTTTGAAGGCGCTTCTCATGAATGGCGCTGTGAAGCCGAACGGATGGACAGCTCTTTCACCTTCTCCGTTGGACCGCAGGCATGGTGCCGGCGTGTTAAACGTTTTCAATTCGTACATGCAGCTTGAGGGCGGACGCCACACATTCGTGGAAAGTCGTCCAGTGAACATCCTCCCCGTGCCAATCGCCTCCAGCACATCGCTTTCATCGTTGCGCGGATGGGACTTGAACGGCATCACAAACAGCACGGCCTCCGATCAGGTGAATCACTATTATTTCGAAGTTCCCTCCGGCGCTGCGACGCATTCCGGAACGGCGACTCTCGTCTGGCACCGCCAACAGGGCCAGACGAACATCAACAATCTTGACCTCGCCCTTTATTCGATGGATTCGGGCGCGTTAGTGGCCTCGAGCACGAGTGTCGTCGACAATGTCGAGCATGTGTTCGTCCCCGCGCTGCCCGCAGGCCGCTACGATTTGCAGGTGATCAAGAGGGACGGTTTGGCCGTGAGCGAGACCGAGACCTATGCTGTTGCGTTCGAGTTTGTTCGCCTCCTGGTGTCGTTGAAAGCCAACTCCCAGGGTGTCAGCCTCACATGGCCGGATTATCCATCCGGCTATGTACTCCAATCAGCGGCGAACGTGGGAGGAACCTGGACCAATGTTGGCAGCGCTGCCACTCTCCACGATCGAACCTATCGCCTGGACCTGCCTGCGTCCGAAGCATCGCGGTTTTTCCGGCTGATCCGTTAATGCAGCTGGTGCTCCGCGTCAGCTGTTTCTCCCGTCAGGATTTCCGCCAGGGCATAGAGCGTATCATCCATGACCTTCTCCTCATGCAACGACTGCATCAACAGGTCCGACTCTTCGGTCCTTCCGAGCAGCCGTGCGAGGCTGACTACGGACGTGTAGCAAGCGACCTCGTGAGACTCGGCTGCGAGAAGCGATCCGATCAACGCCGCGTCCAAGAGGTCCGTGTCCATGCCCGAGTCGATGCAGTCCGCCGCTTCGGCGAGGATTCCAAGCATGGCCTTCGATTCGGCGAAAGGGTGCGGATGCAAGGCAGCCGCGACTGCCTCCAGCCGCCGGACATGTTCCCGCGTTTTGACGATATGCCGTTGAAGGGCTTTCTTGAGTTCAATCGCGCCGGCGCCCTGTTCGAGGCGTGGGAGAACCGACTGCTGCTGGAGTTCAGCATCGAGGAGGCGCGCGATCTGGTCGCCGTATAAATCTTCCAACAACTTCGCTCTCACGGAACATTCCCCCTTCGCAGTAATCATTTTTTGTGTCTTTCATCCTTACTCTGGTTCTATGTGAGTTTGGGATACCCGGGTGAGGCTTTCTATGGGGTTAACCTTGGCATAGGTGGGGGCGTAAACACCTGCCGCGACCACAGCCAACGGGCTCATTGATGCCGCCGCCGGGGAAGCTATGCACCCCAATGCACCCCAGCCTTCGTCGCGCTACGTTGGAACATGAAAGACATTCAAACGCAGAAAGCCACCTTCAGCATCCCCTCGATCATCGCACTGGTCGCCGCCATCTTCAGTTTCGCCACGGGAGCGTTCTGGGGATTCATGCTCGCAATGATCGCGATGCTCTTTGGCGTCATCGGCGTGTTGCTGGCCTTTTCAAAAAATGTCAGGGGAGGAGTTCTCAGTGTATTCGCGCTGGTAGCGGGGGGCGTGGGTTTGCTGGCGGCAATAATAAAAGGGATTGCATGGGTTATGTAACTGCCGGCCAACATGCTCAAGGCGTTGCTGATCGCGGGTTCAGTCGTGGTGCTTCTCGGCACCGTCCTGCCGCTGTTTCGGACGGACGCCTGGTGGGTGCGGGTGTTTGACTTCTCTCATCTGCAGATCGCAATCCTCGGGCTTCTGCTCGCGATTGCACTCGTGTTTTCTCGCGGCATGTTTCCTCCAACCTTCGGGTGGACCCTGCTCGCCGTGGCCGGCTTGTGCGTGGCGGCGAACTTCTGCTGGATTTTTCCATACACCCGCCTCGCTTCAAAACAGGTGCTCCCGGCGAAGGGAAATCAGGAAATGGTTTCGGTGCTCGCGGCAAACGTTCTCCAGGGGAATCGCAATGCAAAAACTCTCCTCGACATCATCCGCGAAACGAATCCAGACCTGATCCTCATCACAGAGGCAGACGAGCGGTGGACGAGAGAGCTGCAGTCCCTGACGAACGAATATCGGCATACCCTGCTGCATCCACTGGAGAATACTTATGGAATCAGCCTGTATTCGCGATTACCGCTGGTGAATCCGGAGGTGCGTTTCCTGACGGACCGCGGCGTACCGTCCATACGAACGGGCGTTCGATGCGGCGGCCAGGAGGTTCTCTTCTACGGGGTGCATCCAAGGCCGCCGGGACGACCTGCGGAAAATGATCATGAGCCGATGGATAGCACGCAGCGGGATGCCGAGTTGGTGCTCGTCGCGAAGGAGATTCAGAAGGTCAAAGGCCCCGTGATCGTTGCTGGAGACTTCAATGACGTGGCATGGTCGCATACGAGCCGCATGTTCCGTCGAATCAGCCGGCTGCTCGATCCGCGTGTGGGCCGCGGATTCTTCAATACCTATCATGCCCGCATTCCGATACTGCGATTTCCGTTGGATCATCTCTTCCACTCCGATGACTTCACGCTGGTGAAGATCGAGCGCTTGAAGAAGATCGGTTCGGATCACTTTCCGATCCTTGCCGTCCTGCGCCTGGAACCCGGCGCGGCCGCTGAACAGGAAGCTCCGCCGAAGAAGCCGTCCGACGAACGGGAGGCGGTTGAATCCGTTCAGAGAAACCGCGAACACGAGGCAGAGGACGGGGCAGCGGTGGCAAAGCATTAAGACGGGCGCACCCGAAATGGACAACGGATGCGCCCGCCCCCCAACATGATCGCCACAACCAGAGCGATCAGATCTTTTTCAACAGCCAGCCATCAGAACTGGTAAATGAAGTTCAGGGCCAGCGACACGGCGTTCCGGTCGGTTGGATCAACCTTGCCTCCAAACGGACGGTCACCCGACAGTGCAGTATCCCAGCGCACTTCGGCGCGGCTGATGACATTCTTCCAAAGGGCGTAGTCCAGAGTTCCGGTGAGTGACAGGAGCTCGTTCTTTTCGCCGTCCGAGGTCATGTAACCGAAGGTTCCGTTGCTGCCCCACGCATAATCAGCACGGGTATTCAGTTTCATCTTCTCGGTGATCTGCCAGCTCAGGTACAAGGCCGCTGCTTCGGCATAGGATTCTTCAAACAGATATCCATGCGTGTAATCATATGCGAAACCGAGACTGAGGCCCGAGACCGGCAATGGAATGGCGCCGCCGACATAAAAGTTCCCCTGGCTCCATCGTCCGTCCGGGTTCGGAATGCCCGAGACATTGTTGAATCCATTGGTTCCGCCCGCTGGCACGGCGTCGCCATAGGTGTAGCCCGCCGACAATGTGGCGCCACTCATCGCACCAAAGCTTCCGGGCGCCGTGAACGTCAGGATACCGAGGTAGGCTTTGCGCGATTCAATGGAGGACTTCGCGTCGGCCTGATTGTTGAAGCCGGCGATGTTGCCGACGCCCACCATGGCGCTGAACATGTCGTTGAACTTGTAACTCGCCGAGATGCCGGTGTGCGCGGAGGATTCAATATAGAACCCGTAAGAACGGCTCCAGTTCGGGTTCTTGTAAGTATCGAACGCTTCGTAACCGTTGTAGGTTCCGAACTGGCCGACCTTGAAATCAATGCCGTTGCCGACGGGCGCGCGCAGCAGGATGACCGCTTCGTTCATCGCGAGGTCGCCCCCGGAACCAATGATCGATCGGGTCCCGCGCTTTGTCGCCCAGGGGCCGAGCAGCATCTGCACATTGTAGCCCGCGGACCATTCACCTTCATCGAGCGGCTTGGTGAGCGTAAGGCTGACAACATTGAGATTGAAGCCATCCTGCGTATCGGCTCCGTCATAGACGCGGCCAGGCATGTTTGCGTTGCCAGTTCCCACCTTCCAAACGGCGGAGGTATCGATGTAACCGCTCAGGGTGGTGGAGGATACGGCGGTCAAAAGCGAGGGTGTTTCGAGCTCTGCGGCCTGCGCAACTGCTGGGAGGGTGATCAGACCGGCGCCTAAGAGGACCTGCGTCCATTTACTTATGTTCATAGTTTGTTTGTTATAGGTTTTGGTTTTGAGACGGGCGCCCATTTGCGCACCGCGTTCGGTTCACGCCCCGCCAAGCAGAATCGATGCCTCCCCCAATTCGTGTTGCATAACGAAGGTCCAATCAGAATCGCCGCGATGGAAAATGTTCTGCCTCGCACGCACACGAATTTCAAAACGGTGAAGGCGTGAATTGCCCGCGCTGCGCCGTGTCGCCGTGGGCATTTCGCAAACTCGATCGGCCGCCAATCTGAATTCGACGCGTGACTGTTGTGGCGAAAATCCCGGGTCCGACGGAACACCGTTCCCCGCGCGCTTCAGTGCTGCACGGAATCAGCACCCGCTGTTGAGTAATGCGCGCACTGTGCAAATCGATACTCACGATTCAGATGAATCGTTTTCGTCACAGGCGCATTCCTTGTGGAAATCATGAAATTGGTCCGTGGCATATCGGGTGCTAAAGGGGAATCGCTTGCGCTGCCATCATTGGGTGATGGCAATTCGCTGACGCGAATGATGCCGTCGCATCGGTGCAGCTCAGAACTAAACCCGAAGAAATCGCACTCAATCCAATGAAGCTCTCACTGCTGAAAAAATCCCTGCTTGCCGCTATTGCCGCCGGCGTTTCGCTTGGTGTCCAGGCGGCTGACGTCGTCAAAGTCGGTGTGCTGCATTCCCTCAGCGGCACCATGGCCATCAGCGAAACCTCGCTGAAGGACGTGTTGCTGTTTTCGTTCGACGAGATCAATAAAAGCGGCGGTGTCAAAGTCGCCGGGAAGAATTACCTGATCGAACCCGTGGTCGTGGATCCAGCCTCCAACTGGCCGCTCTTTGCAGAGAAGGCGGAGCAGTTGCTCGTCAAGGACAAGGTTTCGGTCGTGTTCGGCTGCTGGACCTCGGTCAGCCGCAAATCGGTCCTGCCGGTGTTCGAGCGCAACAACGGCCTGCTCTTCTACCCCGTGCAGTACGAGGGCGAGGAGTTGTCGAAGAATATTTTCTACACGGCCGAAGCGGTGAATCAACAGGCGATCCCCGCGGTCGATTACATGCTCGCGGAAGGAAAGAAGAAGTTTTACCTGCTTGGCTCCGACTACGTTTATCCCCGCACCACCAACAAGATCCTGAAGCAGTATCTCAAGATGAAGGGGATTCCTGATTCGGACATCATTGAGATCTACACTCCCTTCGGCCACACGGACTACCAGACGATCGTGGCGGAAATCAAAAAGTTTGCTGCCTCCGGAAACGCCTGCGTCATCAGCACTCTCAACGGCGACACGAATGTTCCGTATTTTAAAGAGTACGCCAACGCGGGGCTGACATCGGAAAATTGCCCTGTGGTTTCCTTCTCGATTTCCGAGGATGAATTCCGCGGCCTGCCCGCGAAGGAGCTCGTCGGCCAGCTGGGTTGCTGGACTTATTTCATGTCCTTGAAGAATCCCGAGAACGACGCGTTCGTGAAGAGCTTCCAGGCCTGGCTGCAGGATCCGAAAGTCACCGGCGTTGATTACCAGGTTACGGGCGTCGATCCGAAAGGCCGCGTCACATGCAGCCCCATGAACCTGTCCCGCATCGGCGTGAACCTGTGGAAGCAGGCTGTGGAAAAGGCGGGCACCTTTGAAGTGGATGCCGTGCGCAAGGCGCTGGTCGGCCAGAAGTTCAAAGGTCCTGCGGGAGAAGTGACGATGCAGGAGAACCATCACCTCGTGAACAATGTTTACATCGGCGAGACGATGGCGAGCGGCCAGTTCAAGGTCATCAAGACCTATACTGGCGTGGCCGCCGAGCCTTTCAGCGAAAAATTTCTGAAATAGTTCCTCCAGGATCAGTTCAGAATTCAAGGAGGCGGGCGTCACTGCCCGCCTCCCCTTTGCGGAAACCCAACAACCAACAACCACGTGAATCGCATTTATTGTGTCCTGGCGCTTTGTTGCCTCGTGCTGGCCGCCGATGCGGCGGATTCGACTGCACCCACGAATCGTTTTCGATCAGTTCTCACCCAGGCCGCCATCAGCCAGGATGCCGCCGAGCAGATCGCGCTGATTCGGGAGTTGGTCGGCGCCGATGACGGCCTGATTTCCCGTGCCCTGGCCGCATGGCGCGTCGGCGAGCTCTTTCTTCATCACCCCACAAACGGATCTCCTGCGCCTATCCTATTGGATTCAAAACTCGATGCCGAAGGCCGCGCGCGGGGGATCGATGTCAGCACAGGTGAATTCATTGTTGATGCCGCCGGCAAACCGGTCCTGTTTCTGCAAGGTGATCTCACCGCAATCGACAACAGCTCGCGCCTGCGCCGCGCCATCAAGACCACGCTCGATCTGTACGCGGTCAACAATCCGCAGCCAAAAATGCGAAGAGACGCTGTGATCAAGCTCGGCCAGGAACAGAACGCAGAGTATCTCCCGCACTTTCAAAATCGGATCGCGATTGAGAACGACGCGGAGGTGAGAAAGCTTTTGAAGGAAGCGATCGCACTCACTCTGATGGCGTCGACCGATACGAACGTGCAGATCGCCGCTGTGACCCAGTTGGGCGAAATGCGATCGATCAACGGGCTCGAATTCCTCAAGAACCTGCAAAAGACTTTCGCAGGGAAGTCCTCGGGCCATCCCGAAACGCTGGTGCACGCGGTTCGCCTCTCCATTGCGCAAATTGAAAATTACCTCTGGTGGGGAAACCTGTTCGGCACGGCGTTCCGCGGGTTTAGCCTTGCGGCAGTTTTGCTGGTCGCGGCGCTGGGCCTTGCGATCACCTTTGGGCTCATGGGCGTGATCAACATGGCGCATGGCGAAGTCATGGCGATTGGCGCCTACACCGCCTACTTCGTTCAGGGAATCTTTGGGACAGGTCTGCTGTTTTCGCTGTTTGGGAAGCAGATGTCGGTCGGCGGTTTTGGGCTCACTGGCTACGCTTTTGATTCGTACTTCATCGTGGCTCTGCTCGCATCGTTTGTGACGGCCGCACTCGCCGGGCTCGCACTCGAACGCGGCGTCATCCGATTCCTTTACAAGCGTCCCCTGGAATCATTGCTCGCCACGTGGGGCGTCAGCCTGGTGCTGCAGCAGATTCTCCGGCACACGTTCGGCGCCGCGAACGTTCAGGTGAACTCGCCATCGTGGCTGACCGGAAGTTATGTCCTGCACGACGTCCTGTTCGCCTTCAACAGGCTCTTTGTGATCGGCTTTGCAGTATTCATCGTGTTCTGCACCTACCTGCTGCTGACACGAACATCGCTTGGGTTGCAGATCCGCGCCGTGATGCAGAATCGCACCATGGCCTCCTGCATGGGAGTCCGCACAGATCGCGTGAACATGATGACCTTCATGCTGGGTTCAGGTCTCGCAGGCATGGCGGGTGCGTGCATGTCGCAGATCGCGAATGTGGGTCCCAGCCTCGGACAGAGCTATATCATTGATTGCTTCATGATTGTGGTTCTCGGTGGCGTTGGAAACATCGTGGGCACCGTGTCGGCATCGCTTGGCGTCGGGGTTACCGACCAGATTCTGCAGCCCTGGCTCGGCGCGGTCCTCGGGAAGATCACCGTGCTGGCTGCGATCATCCTGTTCCTGCAATGGAGGCCGAACGGGATTTTCGTCACCCGCAGCCGCAGCCTTGATGGATGAAGGCTTAATCCCGCTATATCGAAATGCTCTCCACCTGTTTCAAACTACGCGAGCTCTGGATCATTGGCATCCTGTCGTTCGTCGCCCTGGTTCTCCTGCCTTGTCTGAATGCATTTGTGCCCGCGACGAGCGCGCTGCACGTGAGTTCGTTTACACTCAGCCTTTACGGAAAGTACCTGACCTATGCTGTATTGGCGCTCGGCGTGAACCTGCTGTGGGGTTACACGGGAATCCTGAGCCTTGGGCAATGCCTTTTCTTCGCCCTGGGCGGCTATGCGCTCGGCATGTATCTCATGCTCAAGATCGGCAACCTCGGCCAATACAAGGCCGCCATTCCCGATTTCATGGTGTTCCTCGAATTCGCAACCAAGTATCCCGAATCCGGCGGATTGCCTCCGCATTGGATTCCCTTCAAACAGTTCTGGTTTGCAGCGGCAATGGTGATCGTTGTGCCCGCAACAGTGGCGTACATCTTTGGCTTCCTGGCATTTCGATCGCGAATCAAGGGAGTGTATTTTTCGATCCTAAGCCAGGCCCTCACCTACGCGGCCTGCCTGATGTTCTTTCGCAATGACTTCACCTTTGGTGGCAACAACGGCCTGACCGACTTCAAGTTCATCCTCGGTTACGACGTCAACGCGCCCGGAACGAAGCGCGCGTTGTACATGTGTTCGGCTGCGCTGTTGCTCGGAGTTTATCTCTTCTGCCGATGGCTGACTTCGACAAAGTTCGGATTGATTCAGCGTGCCATCCGCGATTCGGAGAACCGCGTTCTTTTCTCGGGATACGCGACTGCAAACTTCAAGCTCTTCGTCTTTGTCGCGGCAGCCGTGATAGCGGGGCTCGGGGGGGCTTTGTTCGTGCCGCAGGTTGGCATCATCAACCCAAGCGAAATGTCTCCGGAAAAATCCCTGGAGGCCGTTGTGTGGGTGGCCGTGGGCGGCCGCGGCAGCATGCTCGGCCCCATCATCGGCGCGGTTGGCATCAACGCCTTGAAGAGCTACGCCACCCATGCGTTTGCCGAGCAATGGCCGTACATCCTCGGCTTGCTCTTCATCTTCGTGACATTGTTCATGCCGAAGGGAATCATTGGATTGCCCGCACAGTTCCGTGAACTGAAGCGCCGTTATTGGAATCGCGGCCGAACCGAACCCGATCGCGGAGGAGGAGCGCAGCGCCTCCCGGCAGGCACTGAACCCGGCCAGGATTCTCAAAGCCTGCTGCCAGCAAAACATCCCATCCAGCCATGAAAGCAGTCTCCAAGGATTTTGTTTTATCGCTGGAAGACGTCAGCAAAACCTTCGATGGCTTCAAGGCGATCTCGAAGTTGAATTTCTACATGGATGAGGGCGAGCTGCGGGTGATCATCGGGCCGAACGGGGCAGGGAAGAGCACGATGCTCGACCTGATTACGGGCCGCACAAAACCGGATCGCGGCAAGATCGAGTTCGGGCGCGACACTGACCTGACGCGATTGAACGAATATCAGATCAACCGCCTTGGCATCGGGCGCAAGTTCCAGACGCCCTCGGTTTACGTGGACCACACGGTGCTCGAGAACATCTGGCTTTCACTCGAAGGGACCCGCACCGTCTGGAGCACGCTATTCGCGCGAATCACAGCCGCGCAGCGGGAACGGATTCAGAATGTGCTGGAGACCGTGGGGCTTTCTGAAAAGGCCAGTGTCAAAGCGGGCCTCTTAAGCCACGGGCAAAAGCAATGGCTCGAAATTGGCATGTTGCTCGCGCAGAACCCCAGGCTCCTGTTGGTGGATGAACCGGCCGCCGGGATGACCGATGAGGAGACACACAAGACCGGCGAGTTGCTGATGAGCCTGGAGGGGAAGCACAGCATCGTGGTGATTGAGCATGACATGACGTTTGTTCGCCAGATTGCCCGCAAGGTCACGGTGCTGCACCAGGGAAGCGTGTTGTGCGAGGGAAGCGTTGACGAGGTTCAGAACAACGAACGAGTGATCGAGGTTTATCTCGGAAGAAAAAAGAAGAACTGAACAGGCTTCATGCTGACGATTTCCAACATTCACGTTTCCTACGATGGTTCCCGAATTCTTCGCGACGTGAGCCTCACTGTGGCGCCGGGACAGGTCGTGTGCCTGATGGGACGGAACGGCGTGGGGAAGACCACCACGCTCAAGGCCATTGTCGGAACAGTGAAATGCGACTCGGGGTCCGTGAGGATCGGCGGCACCGAGCTGGCGCGCCTGAAGCCAGACCAGCGCGCGCGGCATGGGCTCGGATACGTGCCGCAGGGGCGCGATATATTCCCGAACATGACTGTCTGGGAGAATCTGCGGATTGGCGCGGTGGCGCAGGGAAAGAAACTGAACGGCGAACTGGATCGCGTGTATCAGTTGTTTCCCGTGCTGAAGGACATGCTGCAGCGAAAGGGCGGTGTGCTCAGCGGAGGCCAGCAGCAGCAGCTGGCAATCGGCCGCGCGCTGCTGACCAATCCCAAAGTGCTCCTGCTCGACGAACCGACCGAAGGAATCCAGCCGAACATCATCGACCAGATTGGCGACACGATCAAAGTCCTGCGCGACGAAGGCTTGCATGGCGGAGAACGCCGGGATTATTCCCAGGAAGTCACCAACGCCATCAAGGCTCTTCGGAAGGAAGGCCAGATTGGCATCCTGCTGGTGGAACAGTACCTCGATTTCTGCCTCGATGTCGGCGATCACTTTTTCATCATGGATCGTGGCGCGGTTGTGGCGCAGGGTCCGATCCGGGACTTGAACGATGACATGGTTCGCGCACACCTCACCGTTTGACGCATTTCGTTTCGCGCGGCCGCGATGTAACGTTGGCGCAGCTCGTGGCAACGAAAACTCCGCCGGCAAAGGCGCATTGGATTCGCAGCAACGGCTTCATCCTCGGACTCGCGGGTGCGGTCGCGTTGGCGTTTTTCTTTCCTGAGCCGGGCGCGCGCGGCGGCTGGCTGAATCCCGGCCTTCTGAATAATGGCGGGATCGCACTGATCCTCTTCCTGCAGGGCCTTTCACTGGCATTTGAGCAGGTGCGCAGCGGGGCGGGGAACTGGCGGCTCCACTTGGTGATTCAGTCCTTCACCTTCATCGTCTTTCCGCTCGCAGGCCTTCTGCTCGATGCGATCACGGCTGTGGCGTGGCCGGCGGAGCCCGCTGCCATTCGCGCGGGATTTCTGTACCTGTGCCTCCTGCCTTCCACGGTTTCGACTTCCGTAGTGCTCACAGCCGTCGCACGCGGCAATACTGCCGGAGCCCTCTTCAATGCTGCCGCGTCGAACATTCTCGGGGTCTTCCTCACACCCATCCTGGTGCAGTTGCTGATGCACCAGTCAGGACAATCAGCACCGCTCGCGCCGCTGCTGCTCAAGATCATGATGCTGACGCTCGTGCCATTCTTCTCTGGCATGTTGCTGCGCCCGCACATGCGCGGATTCATCGAAAAGAACAAAGCCTGGGTGGCGCGCATCAGCAACACTGTCATTCTCTTCATCGTTTACACGGCGTTCTGCGATTCTGTTCATGAGCGGATCTGGGAACGTCATGGCTGGTTGATGACCGCGCAGGTGTTGATCGCAGTGGCGTTGTTGTTCGGCTTCATTTCGGCCCTCGTGTACGTGACGTGCCGCGCGCTGAAGATGAACCGCGAGGATCTGATCGCGGCGTATTTTTGTTCCGTGAAGAAGACGCTGGCGATGGGCGTGCCGCTCGCAATGCTGATTTTTGGAACACGCGAGGATTTGTCGCTGATCCTGCTGCCAATCATGTTGTACCATCCGCTGCAATTGTTCGCCAACGGGTTGCTCGCGAATCGATGGGCAAGGCAGACCTGAAGCCGGCTGCGGACTTTTCTCGATCACGCCTTCGAATCCAACCGTCCGTACCGCCGCAGCTCCGGCCAGATCCACGCCACCGCTATCACGGCGAGAATGGTACCGACGCCGCCCGTGACCACGGCGATGATGGTTCCTGTTGCAATCGAGTTGCCGACGACGGGGCCGAGGAAGTGAGCCACCATGCCCGCGCGGAACTCCCCAAGTTCGTTCGACGTGCCGATAAACAGGCTGTTCACGGCGGAGACGCGTCCCCTTTTTTCGTCAGGAGTGAGCACCTGCACGAGCGTCTGGCGCACGATGACGCTGATGTTATCCACCGCGCCGCACACGACCAACGCCCCGAATGACAGCCATAGCACGTGTGCGACTCCAAAGACGATCGTCGCTACACCAAACACCGCAACTGACCACAGCATTGCCCGTCCAGCTTTCTGCAGGGGAGGCCGATACGCGATGATCAGCGTGCAAATCACCGCGCCAATCGGCATCGCCATGCGCAATGCTGCCAATCCGCTGGGGGTCGTTGAGAGAATGTCCTTCGCGTAAATGGGAAGCATCGCCGTCGCGCCGCCCAGAAAGACAGCGAACAGATCGAGGGTAAGCGTCCCGAGGATGATCTTATTTTCGAACACGAATCGAAACCCGGCTCCTAGGTTGCGGAAAGATATTGGTTCCCGTTTCACCACCGCGTGTTCGCGTCGAATCAAGCTCAACAGCAGGACGCAGAACAGCCCGGCTGCGGAGTTGATGAGGTAAATGATGGCCGCTGGGGTCTCAGTGCGTTTGGCGAGCCATGTGAGCAGGATTCCGGCGATGGCGGGGCCTGCCACGGACGAAAGCTGGAATATGCCGCTGTTGAATGCGACGGCCTGCGGAAAGAGGCGCGGTGTCACAATGTGCGGCAGGAAAGCCGCGCTTGCGGGCCAAAGAAACGTCCGAGCCCCCGCAATCACAAACAGGCAGGCGTAAACCCACATGACCGGAGCCTGCAACCAGGAAATGACGGCCAGCCCGAGACTCGCAAAGGAGAGGACGGTCGCCATCGAAATGATGATCCGCTTCCGATTGAAGCTGTCCGCCACATGCCCTGCCGGCAATGTCAGCGCGACCATTGGGATCATGAATGCAAGCCCGACAAATCCCAGCGCCAGGGGAGCATGCGTCCGCTCATATAGTTCCCAGCCCACAGAAAAGATCAGCATCTGCTGTCCGATCGATGCAAAGAACCGGCCGACGAGATAGAGAATGAAATCGCGGTTGCGAAGGACGGCATACCGGCCGCCCCCCTTGCCGCCGGCCACAGAAGATTCTACTTCGATCTCAGGATCGTTCATTCCTGCGGCGGCAAGCCGGGCGGCTGCGGTGGAATTCCTATCCAATACCCAGGAATCGCGTGCGTTCGTGATTTCTCAGCCACAGAAAGGGCAAGCCGCCCGAATCGCGACTGCCGAAGACGTTCGTTGCGGTTGGTGACTGGGCGCAGTTCGTAACTCGCTTGCAAAATCAACTCCCGCCCTGCCGCCGTGGTGATGACCGGGCTCGTCGTTGGAGCGGGCACCGGCATGTTGGTTTTCAATGCCGAGATTGAGTACTGGCTGCCCGTCATCAATCGCAGGCGTGCCGCATCTGTCGCGCTCACCCGCCACGTGACAAGAGTGCTGCCAGGTGATGTTATGGCGGGCAGTTGCCGCGCAATGTCGACGAGGGGCGATGGTGAGAATACGGGACGAACGCAGCTTCCGAAGGAGACGAAACCGACCAGCGCTGCCGTGCCCAGCCAGAGCCATGGCGCCGATCCCTGCAAATGGCCGCGGCGAAGAACGGGAATGATCCCCACGCCCGCAAGCATTGCCCCGGCAAGGCCCAGCCTGCCATGCACGGGCGCGCCGAGCACGAGCAGCGCGATTCCCAGAAGCAGGGCCACCCATCCAAGAAACTTAACGGCCATGCCGAGCCGCCGAACCAGCGTCTCATTCCGCGAGACTTCCGACAGCAGCGCCGCAATCAGAACCGCAAGCATCGGATACGAGGCGATGAGGTAGCGCGATCGACGAATATTTCCGAGGCCGAAGATGAACACGAGTGGAACGAAGAGGCAGAGCAGGAAAAGGCATTCCGTTCTATGTTGCTTCCAAAAGTTCTGAAGCGTGCTGCGGCACCAGACCAGCGCTCCGGCAAGGAGAAGCGTCCATGGAAGGAAGTGGCGAACGCCTGCAAACAGGTAGGTCCAGAAGTTTCCGAGAATGAAGCCAACGCTCCACGTCAGGCGCGAGCCCACCTGGTCTGAATAAAAATCGTGGAGATTGTCCCAACCATGCCTCCGCAACATGATGGCGTACCAGAACAGTGCCAGCGTTAACCCGCAGAGCAGCGATGGCCAATGGAGCAATCTCCTGCGGGGCGAAGCCGTTGGCCGGGCCACGATCCAGAACAGCAGGTTCGCAGCGAGCGGACAGAGGCCCAGCAGGCCTTTGGTTTGTACCGCCAGTCCCATTCCGCCGTAGATCATGAGCGGCGCAATCCAACTTCGATCGTTTAAAAACCAGATTCTTGCAAACCCCAGCATGCTGATGAGCACGAAAAGGCAGAGCAGCACATCTGGCGTAGCCCGCGTCGCAACTGTCCAGAGCTGAATATTCGAACCCATCATCAGGGCGGCGAACAGGGCTGCAAGGTTCGAGCGGAAAACTGTTTTGGCGAGCTGGTGGGTGAGGACGATGACGCCGACGCCCGCAAGCAGGAACAGGAGGCGCGCAGAAAACAGGCTGATCCCGAACAGCTTGAAAGGCACTGCCGCGGCCCAATAGGTGATTACCGGCTTCAACAGACGAATGCTTCCGTCTGGATAACGTGGTGTCCAGAAGTCGCCCGATTCAACCATTCCAATTGCCGCGTCGGTGTAGAAGCGCTCATCCCCATGAAACCGTGCCGTGTCCGTGATGATGGGCAGGAGCGCGAGCACGAACGCGATCAGCAAGAGCGTCCTGGCTGGCGGTGCGATTGAATCAACGGATCCGGCCGGCTGGAGAACCCGCGGCTCGTGGACGCCTGGAGTGGTCATAGGTTCAGCGAACCACAGAGTAATGGGTCTTTTTAAACGTGAATCCAAACCACGATTCCAGCTTCAACATGATCCTGTGCTTCTTTTCGCGGCGTGTGAGGCGATGGTTTGGATTTGCGGTGAACACTCCGTCCGCGGGCTCCAGCCACGGCTGCACAGCCTTCGGATGCTCTCGTTTGAATTGCCGCAATGTCAGGGGATCAATCTCTTCATAGCGGATTTTGTGGTTCTTGTTCCGCCAGTAGCGGTGAACGGCCTCGGCCTTGAGATTCATCTGCGCCTCGTTGCGGACCCAGCCATAATGATAAATGGTTGCGTCTGCATGGGCCGCGCGCGGATAACGCCCGCGCTTGTGATCCTGCATCACGAGGAAGAAGAGCCCCTTTGGCGCCCATGCTGGAATCGTGTTCCGGAGAATGCGCGGCGCCGTCCGATACCATGCAGGCGACCAGGCATAGGTGTTCTTGTTGCCGTAGAAGTGGAGATAGTCGAAATACAGCGCCTCAACGCGTTCGTCGTTGAGATGCCGTTGCATGGAAGCCTGAATTTTCGGCAGGTCGTTCTCGTGAACGACTTCGTCACCCTCGAGGTAGAACGCCCAGTCACCTGTGCAGTTAAACAGCGCGATCGATTTCTGCTGGCCGTAAACATATCCCTTGATGCTGTAGTCATTTCGAATCCGCTCGTTCCATTGAGTCGGCACGATTCGCAGCTTCGGCTCGTTCATCGCGTGGAGGCTTTCGCCAGTCCCATCATCCGAAGGTCCGAGTGCGACAACGAATTCATCGACGATCGGCAGGATGGAGCGAATGGATTCCACGAACGGGTATCCCAGCTTGTGGCCATTGCGCACGAACGTGAATCCGCTGACTTTCATTCGCGCGGATACTAAGGGCACGGGAAACAACGAACAACTGGCAACTGACGGCTGGCGATGGGCAACTCACGACCGCGCCATGCAATCCCGCGCACGATGATCCTTGACCCTGGCGCGGTTGTGGCGGTTTATTTCCCGGCTCAGCCATGATCGTGTTCGTGCACATACCGAAAACAGCGGGAACGTCGTTCCGGTTCATTCTGGAAAACAACTTCGGCTGGCATCATTGCCACACCACGCATTCACGCACCCGCCGCTTTTCTGCCGAGGACCTTGCTTTTGCGCGGCGGTTGTTTCCCGGGATTCGCAGCATTGCGGGTCATAACCTCAGCGATCCGCTGCGGATCCCTGCGCCTGATCCATTTTTCGTGACTTTCCTCCGCGAACCCGTCAGCCGCGTGATTTCGCAATATCAGGAGGCAGTCGTTCGTGAAGGCGAAACGCGGACCGTGGAGGAAGCCCTGGAACAAAGCCCGCTGATGTCGAATGTCCACGTCAGGATCATGGGCGGCGGCCCTGACCTGGAACGTGCCAAACAGTTTCTCGATCGGTGCGGCACGGTGGGGTTGACGGAAAAGTTTGAGCTCTCGCTGCACGTGCTCCAGCGGTTGACGCCAGTGCCGTTGAATCTTGCGTATCGGCGAAGCCGGATCGCCCGCGACAATTCCGTGCGGGATTCCATCTTGAGCCAGCCCCGGCTCGTGGAACAAATTCGCAGCCGCAACCAACTGGACCTGCAGTTGTACGACTACGCTGTGCGCGAGGTGTTCCCGAGGTTCTGTGAGCGCGCAGGGTTATCGCCTGACGCGCAGGTTCCTGCCTTTGCCAGCGACGCCAACCGCCCTGGCTGGCGGTTTTACGCGGGCCGATTGTTTAATAAATGCTACCGGCAGGCCAGCAAGCTTCGACCGAATCCGAATCCCGCCCGCCGCGGACGCACGTCCTTGCGCTGATGTTGCGCGGTGTCGGGGCGGAATCAACGCCCGCTCTTCACTGCGACGAACGCGTAACGTGCGTGGGTTAAGCCATTCACCAGCTGGTTCACGTAATATCGAAAGCCGCGCGCGAGGTTCACGCTTTTCGCTTCCATCGGAAAGCCAGCCTGCTTGAAGAACTCGCGATAGTCCGCCAGTGTGTAGAAAGGATCATGGACCCCGGCATCAGCCAGACGCGCGCGCGCGCGCGCGCGGGACTTGAGCTTCACGAGCGGCCAGACGGGTTCGCGAATGGCCACCAAACGCCCGCCCGCCTTCAGGACGCGCTTCGTTTCTCGCAACAGGTGAACCATGTTGCCTGCCTGGTGAAGGACCGACGAACAGACGACCGCGTCAAAGTGATTTGCCGGGAAGTCGAGCTTGTTGAAATCGAGCGGCATCCGCGTGATTTTCGAGGTGTGCGCCTGCAGCGCGCGGAAGACGCGGGGCGCCTGTTCCTTCAGGAGCCGGGGCGAATAATCCGTGACGATGACCTCCACGACGTTCGGCAGCTTGCTCAGTTCGGCTCCCAGCCACGCGGCGCCTGCGCCTATTTCCAGGATGCGTCCGCGGAATTCCATGCCGCAGTTGCCCGTGAGAAACGGGATGAATTGCGGGAGATCTTCCTTAACGCCGCGGAGCCATTCGCTGTTGAACTCCGCTGCCATCCGTTCGTCCGACTCCCGCCGGGCGAGCGCGCGCTCGTGGGTATAGCGGGAGAGATACGCCTTCTTTTCGATGTACTTCGATTCGGTCTGCACGCCACGTAACATTAAGCGGCGTTGTTACGGCAGTGCAACGCGTTTTGATTCCGATTTAAAATTACCCGCGCATTTTGGGCTCTGTGATGGGATGAAAGGCTGCACTTCTACATGGACTCGCCATCATGAGATTCGCCATTGATTTTCTTCGCCCGCTTTTCGGCAAAGAAGCTTTGGAGGAGTGTTCGACATTCCTCTTCCCTGACGCCTGACGTGATGAGGCAACGATGGTTCAGCGTGGGGAACTGGAGCAAATTGAGGGCGCTGCCGGCCGCTCCTCCCTTGGGGTCAGCCGCGCCGAAAACGACACGCTCGAGCCTCACGTGAACAATCGCGCCGGCGCACATCGGACAAGGCTCCTTGGTTACATACAAGGTGCAATCGGTCAGGCGCCAGTCTCCGACCGCGCCTTCAGCTTGCGTCAACGCCAGCATTTCCGCATGGGCAGTAGCATCCTTCAGGAGTTCCACCTGGTTGCTTGCGCGCGCGATGATCCTGCCATTTTTCACGACCACTGCGCCCACGGGGACTTCATCGGCTTCGTAGGCTCTGGCGGCCTGGCGCAACGCTTCGCCCATGAAGTAATGGTCGCTCTCGAGATCAATGATCGGCGGGTTCATGCTGAAACGTTCGACGCGACAGGCACCCAGGTTTCTTCGATGGTCCACTCGTTTTCGCATCCTGGCCGGCAATGGCAATGCGCTGCGAAGAATCCGCCGCGGTGCTTCCAAAACCAGGGCCAGATGATTTCGCGGTCCGTGGCTGGAATTGGGATGTGATCGAGCTCGTGACGCGAAAAAAAAGCGAACCTTCCTTCGCGATGCGCTGGAGGAACCGTGGTGAGACGCAGCTTCACCTCGAAGAGGAACATGAGCCAGTGGCTTTGTCCGAGAAACCCGTGCTCGCTCACGATGCCCGCGAGATGCAGGTCGGTTGAGGCGAGCGTCAGGCCGAGTTCTTCCGCGGCCTCGCGGCGTGCACACGCGTAGGGGGACTCGCCTGTTTCGGTGTGGAGCTTGCCGCCGCAGGGACTCCAGAGGCCGCGATTCGGTTCCTGAGTGCGTTCCAGAAGCAGGACCCGGTCGCCGGCATCGAAGCAGTAAAGCAGCGTCGCGAGCTTGTACGGCAATGCCATATCGAGCCAGTCTGCCGTTGGTTTGAAATCGTGGGCAAGCGCTTTTCTGCGTGGATTGACGTCTCCTTGCATTCTGTTTGCTTTCGGGAGCCAGCTGGGCACGCAAGGAATCATACGGGTTCACTCGGAAGCGGAGAAAGCGAATTACCACGAATACACAGCGCGGCAGAGTCGCAACCAAAGCGGGAAGGGAAAAACCGGTTTACGCGGAATTGCACGGATTGAAGAGAGGAAGTTCAACCACGAACCACACGAACCACACGAAAAGACAGCAGTGAAATGAAAATCTGATCACGGATGGAGACGGATGAACACGGATTCGGAAACAGCTTCCTCTACCCTTTCTCTGCTGCCTCTGCGTGCTCCTGTTTAACGTCTTCTCCTCGCGCTTCTTGTGCCCTTCCCGTGAGGCACCTTCTTTTGAATTCTGGAGGCAGATCGGGAAAGCCAAAACGGGTTGACACGAATTGCACGAATTGAAGGGAGGAAGTTCAACCACGAAGCACACGAACCACACGAAAAGACAGCAGTGGAGATGAAAATCTAATCACGGATGGAAACGGATGAACACGGATTCGGAAACAGCTTCCTCTGCCCTTTCTCTGCTGCCTCTGCGTGCTCCTGTTAAACGTCTTGTCTTCGCGCTCCTTGTGCCCTTCCCGTGGGGCAACTTCTTTTGAGTTCTGGAAGCAGATCGGGAAAGCCAAAACGGGTTGACACGAATGGCACGAATTGAAGGGAGGATGGTCAACCACGAACCACACGAAAAGACAGCAACGGAATTGAAATCCGGCCACGGAGGAGACGGATGAATTTGCGCAAATTGAAGGCAAGGTGGGCGGAGGGAATTTTTAACCACGAACCACACGAAATCTCGGGAAAGCGAATTGCATCCGAATAGCTGCGCTGGTATAAGCGAACGACTCGCATTGGCGGGCTGGTCTGCAAGGTCGGTCTCTGCCGAGGAGAAATTCAGAAATACACATGAACCGCCGCTTTCTTCTGTCCGTCGTCGCGACGGCATTATCCCTGGCCGGGTCCTTTGCCGCGCCAGTGATCACTTCGTTTTCGCCGCACTATGCATCGTCCGGCGATCCCTTTTTCGTTACAATCCAGGGCAGCGGTTTCACGGGCGGTGCGCTCGATGTGCGCTTCAACAATGTTCGTGATACAACTGCGACGGCAACGGGTGATGGATGGATCAACGCGCGGGTTCCGGCAGGAGCCCCGCTTGGGCCGGGGCCCATTTCGGTGAAGGTCGGAAACAACCAGACGTTTAGCGCCGAGGATTTTGTGGTGATTGGCCCCGGGCCATATCTTCATAGCTTCTCCCCCGGCGGCGGGAATTCAGGAACATCGGTGACCCTGACTGGCGCTCACTTCAATCCTGTTGGAAGTCTGGTCGTCCGCTTCGGAGGAAGGGTCGCGACCCCCACGAGTTCAGCCGATCAGGTTCTAGTCGTGCCCGCGCCTCCAGGCGTCACGACGGGTTACATCAGTGTCACGCGTGGCGGCTCTTCCTTTACCAACGACACCCTGTTTTATGTCAATCCGGTCATCACAAGTTTTTCCCCTGCGTTTGGACGCGCGGGAACCAACATCACGATTCGTGGAACCAACTTTACCGACACCACCCAACTGAGGATTGGCGGAATTCCCGTCACTTCGTTCTGGGTCACGAACAACAACGTCATCGGGGCGATCATTCCTCAGGGGGCAGTAACCGGAACGATTCGAATCGACACGCCCGCCGCCAATCCCGCGATCACCGCGACCAATTTCGTTGTGCAGCCGACCGTGCACGGGTTCACCCCGAACTTCGGCTTTGTTGGCACAAGTGTCACGGTGACTGGCGCGAACTTCAATGTGGCAGGGCTGCAGGTGCGGTTTGGTTCGGTGCCATCGCCGAATGTTACCGCGGTCACGTTCGGCAGCTTGACCGCGACCGTTCCGAATGGTGCGGTCACCGCGCCGATCACGGTGACCACATCACAGGGGTCAAATACATCCGCGCAATTGTTCTACATGCCGCCGCGCATTTTTTCGTTTGCCCCGACCAATGGCCCGGCAGGCACCATCATCTCGATCGTGGGAACAAATCTCCTGGGTGCGACGGCGGTGGCCTTCAATGGCGTGCCTTCTCCGAATTTCTGGGTCACGAACAATGGTTCCATGGGAGCGGAGGTTCCGCCGAACGCAGTCACGGGTCCGATTCAAGTCACCACGCCTCACAGCACCACGAACAGCAGCCAGTTTTTCTATGCTCTGCCGATCATTTCAGGATTCACTCCGGCAAACGGGTTGCCGGGCACAAACGTGATCGTTCACGGAACCAATTTCACCGGGACAACGGCAGTGACATTCAACGGAACAGCAGCCGCGTTCAGCGTCACCAATGGAATTCTTGAAGCGGTGGTGCCGACCAATGCCACGACGGGGCCGATCGCGATTACGTCACCCGCAGGGACAATGGTCAGCGGCCAGATCTTCACGCTGGATTACACGAGCGACTTGCAAGTCGGCGTTGTGGCGCCGGCATCACGCGTCCTGGGCGGTGATTTCACCTATGTCATCACAATCTCGAACCGCGGGCCGTTCGCAGTTTCTGGAGTGATGCTGACCAATTTATTGCCGGGCAGCGTTGCGCTTAAATCCGCCTCGTCGACGCAGGGCGCGATCACCACGGGCAATCCTGTGCGGGTGAGCGTTGGATCGCTGAACGTGAATGCGCGGGCTGTGATTACCCTCACCGTCACGCCCCAGGCGACGGGTGTCATCGAGAACGTGGCCACCGTGGCGGGCGGTTTTCCCGACCCCACTTCAACCAACAACACGTCGGTCACGCACACGACGATCTTTGTTGTGCCCGTCGTAACAGCCGATTTTTCGTCCGCGAACCAAATCCGCATTGCGTGGCCGTCCGTGTTGAACAACTTCGTGCTTCAGTCGGCCAGTGACATCAGCAATTCCAACGAATGGGCGACAGTCCAGACCGAGCCAGAATTCATCGGCGACCAGAAGGTGGTGACCGAACCGATCGGGAGCGGTTCCAAATTCTATCGGCTGCGCGTTGTGGAGTGAGGCATCACTGCGAACGGATAGAGTGGCCGGTTCGCGGGCCGAAATTTCATCGCGGAATGCAAACGTATCTGCTTGTGCCGTAGCGGGGCGACGGCTACAAAACACAACCATGCAGCCATCGCAGCGCGTCCCTGGGACGAGATCCACGCGCAGGACGCGGCTGATGAAACGGCTGTTTTCGCGATCCATCGCGTCAGCCTGATCAGTAATCAATAAACAACCTCACGTATGCCGAACCCGACCGAGCCCGTCGCCCCCAACACAGGAGGATCCACACCCGGAATGAATTTCACGGCGGTGAACGAAGCCATCGGACGCCATCGCTGGACCATCTGCGCGCTGATATTTGCAGCGACGACGATCAATTACATGGACCGGCAGGTGCTCGGCATATTGAAGCCGGTGCTTTCGGCCGCCGGCGTTTTTGGTTCGAACGAGTCCACGGCGACCATCGCGCAGCAGGAAATCAACTACTCCAGGGTGGTTATCTGTTTTCAGATTGCCTACGCGGTCGGCATGTTGTTCGCGGGCAAGTTTATCGACAAGGTCGGAACCAAATCGGGCTACGCCTGGGCGCTGATTGGATGGAGCGTGGCGGCGATCGGTCACGCGTTCGGCCATCACACCTGGAGTTTTGGTTTCTGGCGGGCGGCGCTGGGTGTTACGGAGGCGGGAAATTTTCCGGCGGCAAACAAGTGCGTTGCGGAGTGGTTTCCCAAGAAGGAGCGTGCGTTCGCAACCGGGCTTTACAATTCAGGCGCTAACATCGGAGCAATTGTCGCCCCGCTTGTTGTGCTGCGCATCGCAAACAGCATCGGATGGGAATGGGCATTCGTCATCATCGGCGCCATCGGTTTTACCTGGTTGTTCTTCTGGTATCGTCTTTATGGGTCGCCGATCGCCAAGCTTCAGTCAGGAGCGCTCTCCCAGGCTGAATACGATTACATTCATAGCGATGTCGACGAACAGGAGGCCGAGAAGGCGGACGTCGCGCAGGAAAAGGTTTCGTGGTTCAAGCTTCTCACGTTTCGCCAGACCTGGGCGTTCTTTGTTGGAAAGTTCCTGACGGATCCCATCTGGTGGTTCTTCCTGTTCTGGCTGCCTGCGTTTCTTGCAGGTGAGAATGAACGCAAGATTTCATCATTCATGGCTCTCAATCCCTCGTATTCTGGACTCCCGGCGAACATCCCTGGCGTCATCAAGTGGGATGTGGCGCTTGCAGTGATTTATTGCGTATCGACCGTGGGTTCGATTGTCGGAGGATGGCTGCCCAAGCGCTTCATCAATGGCGGAATGGATCCGAACAAGGCGCGCAAGCTTGCAATGTTTATCTACGCGTTGTTCCCCCTCACCGTTCTGCTGGCGTCGAAGTTGGGGACGATCAACACCTGGCTGGCGGTTGCAACCATCGCCATCGCCTGTGCAGCCCATCAGGCATGGTCTGCGAATATCTTCACAACGGTTTCTGACATGTTTCCCAAGAAAGCGGTCGCATCCGTGACCGGCATCGGCGGCATGGCAGGCGCGGCAGGCGGCATTTTGATTGCCTATGCTGCGGGCAAGCTCCTCGCGCATTTCAAGGCGCTGGACCGGATCGAAGCTGGGTACGCAGTCATGTTTGTTGTTTGCGGCCTTGCCTACCTCACCGCCTGGTGTCTCATGCATCTGCTGGTGCCCAGGTTTAAGAAGATCGTTTTGTGAACCCTCCCGCGCCCGCCGCCTTCGGCGGGCGCGCTTCATTCCCAACCACTCAGTTATGGATCAGCAGGTATATCTCGGCATCGACATCGGCGCGGAAAGCGGACGCCTCATGGCGGGTCTCTGGGACGGAAAACGCATTCAACTGGAGGAACTCCATCGGTTTCCGAACGGCGGTGTGATGATCAACGACGGCCTTCGATGGAATGTGCTGGCGATGTGGGCTGAAATCCAGCAAGGCCTCGCGGCGGCTGCAAAGCGCTTCGGCAAACGCATTGTTTCGGTGGGCGTGGATACGTGGGGTGTTGATTATGTCCTGCTTTCCCAAAGTGGCGAACTGCTTGGGCATCCCTTTCATTATCGGGACAACCGGACACGCGGCATGTTTCAGCGCGCGTTCAATCGAGTCCCGCGAGCGGACATTTTCACCGCGACAGGGTTGCAGTTCATGGAGATCAACACGCTGTACCAGCTGCTCGCGCACCAGAAGAACCATCCAGAATTGTTGAACGCAGCGGAGACGCTGTTGATGATGCCGGACTACCTGCACTTCCTTCTGTCGGGCACACGCACATCGGAATTCACCATTGCCACGACAAGCCAGTGCGTGAATCCGCGTAAACGCGCCTGGGACTCGGATTTGTTGCAAAAGCTTGGGCTGCCTGCGCGGATTTTTCCGGAGATCGTTCCGCCAGGATCCCGCATCGGGCAGCTGAGGCCCCGGGTGGCCGAACGTTCTGGAATTGAGCGGATCAATGTCGTCGCCCCCGCCGCGCACGATACAGGATCAGCCGTGGTGGGCGTTCCGTCCGTGCATACGGGCAAGAGCAACTGGGCATACTTGAGTTCGGGAACATGGTCGCTCCTTGGGGTTGAAGTGCGGGATGCGTTGCTCTCTCCGCGCGTGCTGGAACTCAACTTCACCAACGAAGGCGGCATCGATGGGACGTATCGGCTCCTGAAGAACATCATGGGGCTTTGGCTCTTGCAGCAATGCCGCCGGTGCTTTGGCGAGAAGGGACGCACGCTGAGTTACGATGAACTGACCCGGCTGGCTGCCGAGGCCCCGGCCTTTCGTTCATTCGTGAACCCCGACGACAGCCGTTTTCTAAATCCCGCGGACATGGCGGAGGCGATTCAGTCGTACTGCCGCGAAACGGGCCAGCCTGTGCCTGAAACGGAAGGACAACTGGCGCGCTGCATTTTCGAAAGCCTTGCGCTGACCTACGCGGTGGTCCTTGAGGGACTCGAACAATTGACAGGGCAACGGATCGAAGTGCTGCACATTGTGGGCGGCGGTTCCCGCAACCAGTTGCTGAACACGTTCACGGCGAATGCTGCCAACCTGCTCGTCGTTGCAGGACCCGTTGAGGCAACCGTGCTCGGCAACGTCCTCGTTCAGGCCCGCTCAAATGGTGAATTGAAATCCCTCAGCGACATCCGTTCGGTGGTGCGCGCATCCAGCGAAGTTACTGAGTTTGAGCCGAAACAACCCGACGCATGGAAGGAAGCGCGCTTGCGGTTTGCTGAGCTCCGGAAACTGCAGCCCGCAGCGTAACTGCCCGCCGTGGGAGCCCGGCTTCGAGCCAGACGGAAGGAACCTTTTACGATGCGGGTGCGTGGAGACGTTCAAACGGATTTGAACAGGAGGACGTAGAGATAGCGGAGGAAGATGAGTGGGCAAATCTTTAATGCTCGGATGGACAACTGATTCGAAGAAGAATCGGAAAACCGAGCATGCCTCCTGGTTCACGATTTTCCAGGCTGCAAGGACGCGTGGCGCCACTTATGGAGATGCGTCCGGAGTAATCGAATCCCAAGCGCATTGCTTGACTGAATTGTGTTCTGGCGGGAAGCTTGCCGCCCTATGTCACCCCTGCCAACTGTCCTTCGTCACGTTTCAATAATCACGGCTGCAGCGATATTCGCCATCATTTCGGCCCCCGCAGTTTCCGCCGCAGATCCTGAGCCTCAGAAGCCGGCCGGCAAAACTGAATTGTTCAATGGAAAAGACTACTCAGGCTGGACGTTTGCGTTCCGAACCAATGCGGATCCGAAAGGCACGTGGGGCATTACGAATGGCGTGTTGCACTGCAACGGGCAGCCCTACGGATACATCCGCACCGAGACCCCGTATCGCGATTACAAGCTGACCGTCGAATGGCGTTTCGTAAAAGTTGCCCCGCGGGCCGATAACACTGGCATTCTGCTGCACGTACAAGCGCCCGACCAGGTGTGGCCGCGCGCGATCGAATGCCAGGGACAATCGCGCCACCACGGCGACCTGATTCTCATGGGAAACACCACGTGCAAGGTGAATGATGAGAACAAGACGGGACGCGTGGCGATGAAGGGCGAGCCTAACGAGAAACCTGTCGGCCAATGGAATAGCTACGAGATCGTTTGCAGCGGAAATACGTTGAAGGCTTCGGTCAACGGGAAGCTGTTGAATGAGGTGACGGATTGCAGCGTGACCTCGGGCTTCATCGCGATACAGAGCGAGGGAAGCGAATTCGAGGTGCGGAAGGTGACAATCGAGCCCGCTACGGGGATTTAGCTGTCCCGGGCTCGCGCAGCTTGACGAGCGTAGCGCCCCAGCCGCCCAATTCGGGGTGGTCCAGCGTGAACGACAGCACGTCCGGATGCCTGGCCAGGATCGCGTGAACCCGCGTGCGCAGCTGGCCTGTTCCCTTGCCATGAATGATGCGCACCTGGAGAATTCCCTTCGCAAGGCACGCCGCCAGGTAATCGGGCACGAGCTCGCCCACCTCCCTGGGACGAAACGTATGCAGGTCGAGCACTCCATCGATCGGCAGTTCTATGGGGTCGTCCATTTCGTCAGACGCTACCGCCGCGGCCGGGCGGGTTCAAGGTGCCAGAACCCTGCGCGGCGCGCATGCTGATCTGCCTCCGCACGCGACGCCCACACTTTCTGAGTTGATCTCGCAGCGGGCGTCTGGTCTACGATGCGGCATTGCATGTAAAACGTCCCTGCAGCGAATGGTAGACCAATCCCAATGAAAAAGTTTTTGGCCATGTTGTTTTGGCTGGCGCTTGCCCTTGCCGGAGCGTGGGCGTTTGCAAGCCTCGCCTTGCATCGAGGCGAGAGGATCAATTCCGCTTACATATTGATCGCGGCATTCTGCACCTACGCCATCGGGTATCGCTTTTATTCCAAATGGATCGCCGCACGCGTCCTGTTTTTGAACGACCGGCGCGCCACTCCCTGCGAGGTTCAGGACGACGGCAAGGACTTCTGCAAGACGAACAAATGGATCGTGTTCGGCCATCACTTCGCGGCGATTTCCGGGCCGGGTCCGCTGGTCGGGCCGGTGCTCGCAGCGCAGTTCGGTTTTCTTCCGGGAACGCTCTGGATTTTGATCGGCGTCGTCCTGGGCGGCGCGGTTCAGGACTTGATCATTCTATTCGCGTCGATGCGCCGCAACGGAAAATCGCTCGGCCAGATGGTGAAGGAGGAATTGAACACGCCTGCCGGAACCATCGCGTCGATTTCAATCCTGGCAATAATGATGATCCTCCTCGCGGTGCTTGCGTTGGTGGTCGTGAAGGCGCTGGCGGAAAGCCCGTGGGGCGTATTCACGGTGGCTGCAACGATTCCGATCGCGCTGTTCATGGGCGGATACCTTCGATTCTGGCGCATTGGCAAGGTGCTTGAAGCATCGGCAATCGGGGTCGTGCTGCTGCTGCTCGCCGTCTGGGGCGGGAAGCTGGTGCACGAAAGCGCGTCATGGTCGCAGGCGCTGGCTTTGAACGAGCTGAATCTGGCGTGGGCAATTATTATTTACGGACTCGCCGCGAGCGTGCTGCCGGTCTGGCTGTTGCTCGCACCGCGTGATTACCTCAGCACCTTCATGAAGCTCGGGACCATTCTTGCCCTCGCCACGGGCATCCTGATGCTGTTGCCCGACCTGCAGATGCCCGCGGTGACTTCGTTCATCGATGGGTCGGGGCCGATCGTGGCGGGGAAAGTCTTTCCATTCTGTTTTATCACGATCGCGTGCGGCGCGATCTCGGGGTTCCACACCCTGATCGCAAGCGGCACGACCCCGAAGATCATCACGCGAGAATCGTATGCGCGGCCGATTGGTTACGGTGCAATGTGCCTGGAATCGCTTGTCGCGATCATGGCGATGATTGCCGCGTGCACGCTCGATCCAGGTGTCTATCTGAGCATGAACATCAAGGGTGACCCTGCGGCGACCGTGGAGAAGGTCAATGCTTACGGGTATTCCGTGACCACCGCACAGATGGAGGCGCTCGCGGATGACCTGGGCGAAACGACGCTCTTTGGCCGCACGGGCGGTGCAGCCACCCTGGCGGTGGGAATGGCGCAAATCTTTTCGCGTGTGGTCAGCGGCCGATGGCTCGACCTGTGGTATCACTTCGCGATTATGTTCGAAGCCCTGTTCATCCTAACAACGCTGGATGCAGGCACGCGCGTGGGACGCTACATTCTGCAGGATTTTCTGGGTGCGGCTTGGAAGCCGTTGGGCGACACAAAAAGCCTGGGCGGTAATGTGTTGGCCAGCGCACTGATGGTGGCGGGCTGGGGGTATTTTCTGATTCAAGGGGTGAAGGACCCGCTGGGTGGAATCAACTCGCTTTGGCCGTTGTTTGGAATCGCCAACCAGATGCTTGCCGCAATTGCGCTCTGCCTTGGCACTACCATCCTGCTGAAGATGCAATTGCAACCGGGGCAGGACGCGACAACACGGCGGCGCCCCGCGGTCGCATTGATCGCACTGGTTCCACTGGTCTGGCTGCTGGCAGTGACCTTCACGGCTGGCGTGCAAAAGATCTGGCACAGTGACGCCCGCATCGGTTTTCTCGCACACGCTGAACAGTTAAGGCAGCAGGCACCTGCATTGAGCGCTGCGCTCGAAGCGGCACGGCGAGGCGGAGACGCGATCGCCGTGACTGCCGCGGAGAAGGCATTGCGCGCGAACCGCGCGGTGCGATTCAATCAAACCCTGGATGCATTGGTTGCGGGCGCTTTCCTGGTTCTGGTATCGATCATTGTTTTGATGAGCATTCGCGAGTGGATCCTGCTGCTCGCCCGGCGGAAAGCGGCGCAATTGAGGGAGGCGCCTATTGTTTGGCTGCCCGAATACGCGGTCGCGGAGGCGCGCCCGCTGCATGTTGCAAGCCTGCTTACCGTGGCGTTCGCGTTGCTGAAGGAATTGTCTGGCGAGGCGAGGCTCGAGCGGGCGCAGATCGCGCAGCAGGTTCGCTGCGGGGAGGACAACCCTTGCACCCAGGAAAAAACGCGCGAGCAACTGTATGTCGAAACGACCGAGCAACAGTTTAATGGTGTTCGGCGCTGTTGTTAGTGAAGGACGTCAATAAATGAAGATCGGACTGTTTGGCGGCTCGTTCGACCCCGTGCATGTCGGGCACCTCCTCGTAGCCCAGGCAGCCCGGGAGGAACTCGGGCTCGACCGCCTGGTGTTCATTCCCGCCGCGCAGTCTCCCTTCAAGGCCGGTCTTCAGGCGATCGATGGCCGCCAACGGTTGCGCCTGCTGCGCCTGGCACTCGCGGGATATGATTGGTGCGCGGTGGATGACCAGGAAATTGGCCGCGGCGGCATCTCGTATTCCATCGACACGCTGCGTGATTACGCCGTGAAGTTTCCCGGAGCTGAATTGTTTTTCCTGATTGGCGGCGACCACGTTGTGCAGCTGCCAAAGTGGCGCGATGCCGAGGAGCTGGCGCGGCTTGCCACTTTCGTGGTCGTACCCCGGCCCGGGCAGGATCACGTTCAGTTTCCGCCGCCATTCCGGGGACAATTTCTTTCCGGTTTTCCTATTCGCATTTCGTCGTCGGAAATTCGGGCGCGAATCCGCGAGGGACATCCAGTCGGAGCGCTGCTTCCCCGCGCGGTTGCTGAAGCCATCCACAACAATCGACTTTATCTTTGAGTGTTCGTGGGGCATTTTCCCGGCACATGGATTCCAAAAAACTCGCGCTTCTTTGCCGCGAACTGGCAGATAACAAGAAGGCCGAAAATATCACGGTTCTCGATGTCCGCGAGCTGTCTTCGGTGACGGATTATTTTGTGATTGCGACAGGAACGAGCGAGCCGCACCTGCGGGCAATCATGGACGAGATTGTTGACTCACTGCGCGACGAGCAGGGGCTGCGTCCGCGGGCGATCGATGGGGCTCTGCAGACCGCGTGGATTGTTTTGGATTACTTCGACGTGATCGTGCATGTCATGCGCCACGACATGCGGGAAAAATACGACCTTGAGACTTTGTGGGGAGATGCGCCTCGAGTGAAGCCGCGAAAGGTGAAGGCTCGTAGCTCGAGCTAATTCCGTAAACCCGCGAAGAGGTTAAGCTTTGGGAGGGGTTTCTGCAGCCGCCTTAACCATTTCATCAACCAACCGCTTGAAATCTTCGAGACCCGGGGCCGGAATAATAATGGTGTCGCGGCGGCCACCGACGTCTTCGGTGATGCGGAGAAAGCGGCCGCGGGGATTTTCCTTCAGCGTGAACACAAACATCTTGCGTTCGATCTGGATGCGGTCGGTCCTCAGAGTGTCCTCGTTAACGGGCGGTTTCGGAGAGCCGTAGGGTGGACGATTGCCGAAAGGCGAGGGACGTTCGTTAGAGATCATACATATTCCCGTGAGACGCCCGAGGCGCTCTTTGGTTTAACGCCGGTACCTTTGACGATAACCCTGTATTGGTCAACCCCGGAATTTTACGGAACTCACGAAACGTGGTGTGTCTGAAGGGTTTGCGAGGCGCCAGAAATGAACCGCGAGGCAGGCGATTGCTCCGCATTGCGCAAGCAACACAACAACGTGCCATCGTCCGACCGAACGGGCCGCCGCGTCCCGCTCCACGGGCTTGGCCTTTGCCGAGAAGCGGATCGCATGCGTGGTCTTGAGATGAGGTTGAATCATGTTGCTGCCGACGATTCCATAACCGAGCAATCCAAGCAGGACGATCAGTGGAAGCTTGCGGGACTTCGGGCGGCCCAGGTAGAGCCATTCCAAAGTCAGATGAATCAAGGCGATGAGGGCGCACACGACAAAAAATTGGAAGTAGTATCCGAGCAGCACATGCTGAATGCCCGGAGCGAAGTAAGGCATGTTACGCGGCTGCAGGAGAGTGCCCATCGCGGATGACCCGAGCGCCGGGCTTGCAACGACAGTGAAGAACACGACCCCGCCGAGCCAGATCGCCGCGTTGAATACCCCGATCAATCGCATAACGCCAATCACGGCCCGACGGTAGGCAAATCCCAATATGCTGCCAAGCCAGATCGCCTCGGCCCCTAAAGCATCTCCTTCCCGAGCCGCCCCACCTCATCGCGAATCATCGCATCGATTCGGGTCTTGTTCACGTACACATTGTTCTTCTGGATGTTGAACGTGGCTGCCACCTTTTCCGGCGCCCAGCCTTTGTGCACATACAGATCGTAGATCTGGTATTTCAGTGGATCGATCCGGCGCTTCACGTTCCCTTCCGCAGCCGCGATCAGGCTGCGCTTCCATTCCGCATCCCACGTGTCAGCGGATATGTCCACGGTCGGATCCGGAATGCGTTCGATCGTGCGCGTGCCGGTTTGTGTTTCGCTGTCATGCACCATCACTGGACCACGCTTCCGCAATTGATCCGTAATCCGCCAGCGGGTCATCGTCAGCAGCCAGTTCTTGAACGAGCCGAGCGATGGATCGTACTTGAACGTCGGAATGTGGCGGGCGACGGACACAATCGTCTCCTGCACGACGTCCTGCGCCTCCGTGCGGGTTAATCCGGCCTTCAAGGAAATGTCGAAAATCAGCCGGGAATAAATATTGTAGAAGTCCTGCCAACTTGCCTGGTCCTGGAGGTCTTTCAACCGGTTTAGCAACGACGCTCGCGTCGGGATCAACTCGTCTGGCATCGCGGCATAGTAAAGGATTTCGGCCATCCACTTGGCAACATAAATGCAACAGATCCCGCTTGTTTTGGGCGGCCCGACTGAGCACTGTATCAGACCTATTTTGCCGTGCTCCGGGCACGCCCTGATTTTTATGTTGAGAGCTGGAATTGTCGGGTTGCCCAATGTGGGCAAATCCACCCTGTTTAACGCCGTCACTCGCACCCGAAAGGCCGAGGCGGCGAATTACCCTTTTTGCACCATCGACCCCAACGTGGGCATTGTGACCGTGCCGGATCCGCGCCTGGAACCGCTCTCACGCGTTGCCAAGACGAGTGTCATTGTTCCGGCCGCGGTGGAATTCGTGGACATCGCCGGCTTGGTGAAAGGTGCGGCGCAGGGTGAAGGGCTCGGCAACAAGTTCCTCAGCCACATCCGTGAAGTGGATGCGATCGTGCAGGTCGTTCGTTGCTTTGAAGATCCCGACATTCACCACGTCGCGGGCAGCGTCAATCCCGTGCGTGACATCGAGGTGATCAACACGGAACTCGTGCTTGCCGACCTCGACGCAGTGAAGAAGCGCCGCGAGCGGCTGGCCAAGGACGTGAAACGAGGGGAAAAGGCGGCGGTGGCGGAAGACGCAGTCCTGACGAAGATTGAACCTGTCCTCGACTCGGGCAAACCCGCGCTGACGGTAACCTTGACGCCCGAGGAGAAGGTGTTGTCAAAGTCGTTCTACCTTCTGACCGACAAGCCGACGATTTTCGCGTGCAATGTGAAGGAATCGGAACTGGCCACGGGCGATCAGAATCCATTCGTGCTGCAGGTGCGCGAATATGTGAAGACGCATCTCGCCTGTGAAGCCGTCGTGATCAGCGCGCAGATCGAGAGCGACCTGATTGACCTCTCACCGGAGGAAGCAAAGGCATTCCTTCAAGAGTTGGGGGTGCAGGAAAGCGGCGTTGGACAATTGATTCGCGCGACGTACCACCTGCTTGGATTGCGCACCTACTTTACTGCTGGTGAAAAGGAAGTGCGCGCGTGGACGATTCACGCGGGCGATACGGCGCCGAAGGCGGCGGGCGTCATTCACAGCGATTTCGAACGCGGCTTCATCAAGGCGGAAACGGTCGCCTACGACGCTCTCATGCAATGCGGCTCCGTCGCTGCGGCACGCGAAAAGGGTTTGTATCGCATGGAAGGCAAGGAATACGTCGTCAAGGACGGTGACGTTCTCCTCTTCAAGTTCAACGTGTAGATTGAATGGGGGCGCCAACCCCAAGTGACAATTGACGTTCGGCGGCAATGTTGGCGGCATGATGCCAGCCAGAGTTACTCGCCTCGCGCAAGTGGTTGCAGCTTCGATGTGCATGGCATGGCTGAGCGCGGGTTGTGTCGCAACGAACGAGTCGCGCTGCCAGACGCCTGCAGATAAGGCCTTTCGCGTTCTCCCGATCGGCATTTGCGAGGATTACCCTGAGGAATCGCGGTCGATCGCGGCGGCGCGCCGCGATCTGGAAGTGGCAGCCACGAACGGGCTGCGCGTATTGCGGATCGCATTTGGGTGGGATGCGATGGAGCCGGAACGCGGACAGTATGACTGGAGTTTCTGGGACCAGTTCGTTCGCATGGCTACGGAAGAATTCCACATCCGCCTGATCCCCTACGTCTGTTACACGCCGCGCTGGGCTTCGACGAGCAATGAAGACGACTTCTGGCAGCATCCACCGCGCGACAGCGAAGATTTCGCGCGCTTTATGCGGGCACTCGTTGAGCGCTACAAGACCCGCATTCACTCGTGGGAACTATGGAACGAGCCTGATAATCCTGCGTATTGGGCAGGTTCGGTCGAACAGTTTGCAGGGTTGCTCACCGCTGGGGCACGCGCCGTTCGTCAAACCGATCCGAATGCAAAGGTGGTGTTTGGCGGCCTTGCCTGGGACCTCAATTTTCTCGAGTCCGTGCTGACGAACGGCGAGGCGATGGAGCACGTCGATGTTGTGAATCTTCACAACTATTACGAGACGTGGTCGAGCGAGCCGTTGGAGTATCTCCCGGGTTACGTGGGCCGCGCGCGCGACATCCTTCGCCAGCATGGATTGGATCAGCCCATTTGGATGGCCGAGGTCGGCTACAGCAGCTTTCGTCGGGGCGCGCACGTGTCAGGCCAATACCGCGCCCAGTACGGCTACGAGCATACCGACAACTTCCAGGCCGCGGCGTTGTTCCGCATGCTGACCATGCTCGCAGCGATGGACGACGTTTCCCTCATCGCATGGTATCGCATCAACGACCTCCCTCAAACCCAGGAGGTGATCGGCGATGTCAACAACCGGCACCTGGGCGTGTTGGATGAACAGGGTGGCGCAAAGCCTGCAATGCATGCGTTGCGATTTTTCGCTTCACTGTTTGGCCAGGGCTTTCGATGCATCGATCACGAGGTTCGCGTAACGGCTGCCGTTCGACCCAAGTTTCACGCGCATGCGTTTGAACTGCGCGACGGAAGGGTGGTTCTGGTTTCCTGGTTGCAGAACCATGTGTACGGGCAGTGGCGGCCGGGGGATGGAAGCACGGACAATCCAAGACGCGGGTTCGTCAGCGTGCAGTTGCCGTTCGGTGTATCAGGTTCGGCATCGGCTTTTAACGCCGCCGGCGAGCCCGTTCGCGCGACGTTGGCGCGTTCAGCCACGGGCAGCCGGGTTGAAATGAATGTGGCTGCATCCGAGACCACAATTGTCCTGCTGCGGCGGGCGCATCGATGACAGTTTATCGTGCGTTCAACGCCCTGCGCCGCCTTGCCACCATCAAGGTCATTGCCACCATGGCGATTGCCTGAATGGGTCCGCTGATCAGGTAACCGTAGTGCTGGGATTGTGAGACGGCGAGCATTCCCGAGGGCGTGATAAACTTCCAGATGAAAACCGGCAAGGCGGCGTTGAGGAGATATACCAGGGCCAGGGCGAGGCCAGCGATGGCGGTGATTGTGATTGCGCCGCGTCGCTGAAGCCCCTGGCTGATGGCGGCAGTCCAGCGATTGCCGCGACCCGATGTGGCCCACCCTACAAGGAACAGACTTCCTGCGAACGTGAGAAGCTGCCCCGCAACGAACACGGTTGCACCAGTGCTAATGTTCACTTGTTCTGCATTTCGGAAGCCGAGCATGAGGAGGCTTCGGCCGAGTGTGTGAGCGAGACCGTAGACAAGCGCCCAGGTTTGGATTCCGATCAGCATCCAGAGAAACCGGTCCACCCACACAGCCGACGAATTCACTTTCGCGAATTCGCGTTCAAGGGTTTGGCTGCTTCCGATGCGCTTCAAAGCCACCATGAAAGCTTCGTCTTCCAATAATCCGATCCTCTGGAACTCAGCTGTCAGCAGACGCAGATGCAATTCGATTTCATACACATCGTCCGGGCGGAGCGCCGCGGAAGACGCGAAATGCTCGCGCCATTCGCTGATCCTTTGGTTCAGGTCAAACGCGGGTTTCGTTTCCATAGAGCGGTCAGGGTTTCATGCACGGCCATCCACTGTTGCTTTTCCGTTTGCAGCGACGCCCGTCCCTCCTTCCGAAGACGGTAGTATTTTCGCTTCCGGCCAGTTTCGGCTTCGCGCCATTCCGATTCGATCAAACGTTCCTTTTCCATCCAATGCAGAACGGGGTAGAGCATTCCTTCTGTCCATTCGATGCGACCCCGCGATAGCTCGCGCACGCGCTGGATCAGGGCGTAACCGTAGTTTTCCCCCTCGCTGAGCACAGACAGGACCAGCGGCACGGTTGACGCGGCGACTAGTTCCTTTTGAAGCATGGCAGTGTTATGCCTAACAGTGCGAGGCCTTGTCAACAGGTGTTTTGGTGAGCAGCTACTTGCGCTGGAGTCGTTTCTCTGGGCAGTACGGGGTGAAGCCCTGATTGTTCGTCCCGGTGTGCAGCCTACTGTGAAAACAACTTCGAACCACTTCGAAGTCTTTAAAATGAAACGAATACTGATCACCGGTGGGGCAGGGTTCATTGGATCACATCTCACGGACGAACTTCTCGCACAGGGCTATCAAATCCGGATTTTGGATTCTCTCTCCGAACAGGTTCATGGACCCAAACAGCAGCGTCCTGAGTATCTGGATTCTGACGTGGAACTGGTGGTCGGCGATGTGCGTGACCGGGACGCGGTTCGCCGCAGCCTGAAAGGCGTGGACGCGGTTTATCATTTTGCAGCAATGGTCGGCGTGGGCCAGAGCATGTATGAAGTGGCGAAATACACGTCCGTAAACAACGAGGGCACCGCGGTGCTGCTCGAGGCCCTCATTGAGAAGCCCGTGGAGCGGCTCGTGGTTGCATCCAGCATGAGCTTGTATGGAGAGGGGTTGTATCGGACGCCGATAGGAGATTTTGTTCCCGGTCATGAACGCACCCTTGAGGAGCTCAAGGCGCGCGACTGGGAGCTTCACGATGCCGAGGGTGGAGTTCTCACGCCGGTGCCAACGCCCGAAAACAAATCACCGGCCCTCGCTTCCATTTACGCGTTGTCGAAATACGACCAGGAACGGATGTGCCTGATCATCGGCCGCGCATACCAGATTCCGACCGTGGCGCTCCGCTTTTTCAATGTCTACGGAACGCGCCAGGCGCTTTCGAATCCTTACACCGGCGTGATGGCCATATTCGCCTCGCGCTTGTTGAACAACAATCCACCCATGATTTTTGAAGACGGCCTCCAGAAGCGTGACTTCGTGAGCGTTCACGACGTCGCGCGGGGATGCCGTCTGGCTTTGGAAACTCCCGCGGCAGCGGGGCAGGTGTTCAACATCGGAAGCGGCCAGCACTACACGATCAGCGACCTCGCTCAACGCATATCGTCCGTAATGGGCAAGGAGCACATTGAGGCCGAAATTACCGGCAAGTATCGCATTGGCGACGTGCGTCATTGTTTCGCGGACATCAGCCATGCGCGCAGCGTCATCGGCTACGAGCCGCAGGTCTCGCTCGATAATGGCTTGAATGAGTTGGTGACATGGCTCGAGGGCCAGGTTGCGGAAGATCGCGTCGCGCAGGCAAGCGCCGAACTCTCAGCACGAGGTCTGACTGTATGAGCAGGCGAACCACGAAGGCCTTGGGGAGCGACAATGGAGGTGCGGCGGGCCACCTGCACTCGCCAGCAACAGGCGTCAATAGCGTTAACGGGCATCGGGGGCGGCCGGCGCTGATCACAGGAGGCGCCGGGTTTATTGGCACCAACCTCGCGGCCCGGCTGTTGTCGGGTGGCAAGCCCGTGATCCTGTTCGACAATCTTTCCCGCGCAGGGGTTGAGCAAAACCTGGCATGGCTCCAGGCAACCTATGGCACGCTCGTCCAGTTCCAGCATGGGGACATCCGAAACCGCGAAGCCGTTCGCAGGGCTGTCTCAGATGCGGGCCAGGTGTTTCATTTCGCGGCGCAGGTCGCGGTGACAACGAGCCTTGAGGACCCGATTGATGATTTTGAGATCAATGCGCTGGGCACTTTGAATTTGCTGGAAGCCATCCGATCCCGGTCCTCTCCGCCGCCGTTGATCTTCACCAGCACGAACAAGGTTTACGGCCACATGAATGATGTCGCGCTCGTGCAGCGCGAGGAACGTTACGAACCTGCGGATGCGGAGTCGGGGGACTTCGGTTTCGGCGAATCGCGCGCGCTGCATTTTCACAGTCCATACGGCTGTTCGAAGGGAGCCGCGGAGCAATACGTCCTGGACTATGCCAAGACGTTCGGCCTTAAGACTGCGGTATTTCGGATGAGTTGCATCTACGGGCCGCATCAATTCGGCAACGAGGATCAGGGATGGGTCGCTCATTTCCTCATCCGCGCCCTTAACGGTGAACCCATCACACTCTACGGCGATGGCCGGCAGGTGCGGGATATTTTGTTTGTCGAAGATTTGGTGAACGCTTTCCTGCTCGCGCAAGAAAACATCAGTGCCATCAGCGGGCAGGTCTTCAATATTGGCGGCGGGCCGTCGAACACGACGAGCTTGTTAGAGCTTCTGAATCTGATTAGCCACCTGCGCGGACGCGCGCCTTCGGTGCGCTTCGATGCTTGGCGGCCCGCTGACCAGCAATTCTACGTATCTGACACCCGCCGGTTTTCTGAAGCAACGGGCTGGGCCCCTGCCCTCACAGTTCGCGAGGGCGTGACGCAGTTGCACGATTGGCTGGTGAAGAATCGCTCGACTGCCTCATCGATCGATGCTGTCTCCTCTGTGCGCGCCCGTCACCATGGTGGTGTGAGTCTTCGGAAAGTTCCGGCTCGGCGAGTTCCGCGTCTCAAGCGCCTGCCGAACGGAAGCGGTGAACCCCGCGAAACGGATGTTACGCTGGCAACAGCCGTGTAAGCATGGCGCACGTGACTCATGCCGGCTCGGGGACGTCCCTCCTCGGCACCCGCCAAGGCGCTTGCGACGCACCTGCAGCACTGCAGCTTGGCTCCAACGCCACCTTTCGACCAGGACGTTCTGGGCGAAACAGGAACCGCATGGTGGCCGCGGTGCTGGCGGGACCCGGGTTGATCCGGATCGAGGAGCAGCCGGTTCCAGATCCTCGCGAGAATGAAGTCCGTGTCCGCCTTGAGGGCTGCGGTGTCTGCGGATCCAACCTCGCGCCGTGGGAGGGCCGCCCGTGGTTTTCGTATCCGTTCGAAGCTGGCCAGCCGGGACACGAGGGTTGGGGCTATGTGGACGCGATCGGCAGCCGTGTCACAACAGTGGGGATAAACGATCGCGTCGCGTTGCTTTCGTATAGGGCCTTCGCTGAATTTGACGTCGCCCCGGAAAGCGCAGTCGTCAGGCTGCCGCCCGAGTTTGACGGCCAGCCTTTTCCAGGCGAAGCGCTGGGCTGTGCACTGAACGTGTTTCATCGCAGCGACATCAGGAAGGGGCAGACCGTTGCGATCGTCGGAATTGGTTTTCTCGGGGCTGTGTTGACACAACTCTGCGCGCGCGCCGGCGCGAATGTCATCGCTATCACTCGCCGTCCTTTCGCCTTGGAAATGGCCCGGATGATGGGCGCGGCTGAAACCATTCCCATGGACGATCACTGCCGGATCATCGAGAAAGTGAAACGTCTGACAACTGATTTGGGATGTGACCGCGTGATTGAAGCGGTCGGAGCGCAATGGCCTCTCGATTTGGCGGGTGAACTGACACGGGAACGAGGACGGCTCATCATCGCCGGGTATCATCAGGACGGACCACGCCAGGTGAACATGCAGTTGTGGAACTGGCGCGGGCTCGACGTCATCAACGCCCATGAGCGCGAAACCGCCGTTTATGTGAACGGCATTCGCGACGCGGTTGAATCCATGACCGCGGGCAACCTGAACCCGCAACCGCTCTACACCCACGAGTTTTCGCTGGAACGACTGGCGAGCGCCTTGAACGCAATGAAAGCCCGCCCAGCTGAATTTCTGAAAGCCTGGGTTCGCATATCATAATGAAAAGTTTCATGCCAGACCTGCTGGACCAGCCGAGCCCGACAAGACCCGCCGCGAAGAGATGTGCGCGCCCAAGACTCGGTTTTTTAGGCGTCGGCTGGATCGGCCGGAATCGGATGGAAGCGATGGCAGCAAGCGGCGCCATTGAAATCACAGCCATTGCCGAAACTTCGGAAGCATTGCGGACAGAGGCGGCGCGCATCGAACCTCGAGCTGCGGTGTTGGACTCGTTGGACGCCTTGTTGGAGGTGGAACTGGATGGGGTGGTGATCGCCACGCCGAGCGCTTTGCACGCCGATCAGGCGGTTGCTGCGCTCGAGCGTGGCCTCGCCGTCTTTTGCCAGAAGCCGCTGGGACGGAACGCCGCTGAAACCCGGCGCGTGATCGATGCTGCGCGATCCGCAGATCGATTGCTCGGTGTCGATCTCTCCTATCGCTTTATCACTGGTGTTCAACGGATCCGCGAGTTGAACCTGGCAGGGGAGCTCGGGGACATTTACGCCGTCGACCTGACATTTCATAACGCGTATGGGCCCGATAAACCTTGGTTCTACGACGCCCGGTTGTCGGGCGGTGGCTGCGTGATTGATCTTGGGATTCACCTCGTGGATCTCGCCCTGTGGACGTTGCAGTTTCCTCGCCTCCGCAACGTCACCAGCCGCCTCTTTGCACAGGGCCGTCCACTGGCGCGCGACACTGGCGAGGTGGAAGATTATGCAATGGCCCGCCTCGATCTCGAAACCGGCGCAGCCGTGCAGCTCGCCTGCTCATGGAAACTGCCTGCAGGGTGTGACGCCGTGATCTCCGCAGCCTTCTATGGCACGCGAGGCGGGGCTGCCATTCGGAACGTGGGCGGCTCGTTTTATGACTTCGTGGCGGAAAGGTTTATTGGTACACGCCGTGAAATCCTGTCGGACATCGTGGAGCCTTGGGGTCCCCGGGCAGCTGTGAATTGGGCCGAACAGCTGGCACGGGGTGGTAGGTATTCGCCTGATGTCGAAGACCTTCTTGCGGTCGCAGAATCCCTCGATTGCATCTACGGCAATTCGAGACTCCCGATCTGATGACCAACGTCAAATGAATCAGTTGCTGCATCCCAGGCGCGTCTTGATGACCGCGGACACCGTCGGTGGAGTCTGGACCTACGCACTCGAACTGACCCGTGCGCTGGCTCGACACGGTATTGCGATTGGCCTCGCGACGATGGGAGCGCCGATGAGCATGACCCAAAAGGCTGAAGCGGCAGCCGAGTCCAACCTCACTTTATTTGAGAGCGCTTACAAGTTGGAGTGGATGACGGATAGCAGGCGAGATGTGGAGCGCGCCGGGCACTGGCTTCTGGAATTGGAGCAATCGTTTCAACCTGACCTGGTGCATCTGAATGGATTCGCACATGGCGCCCTGCCCTGGGAATGCCCCCGTCTCGTGGTTGGACACTCCTGCGTGCTTTCCTGGTGGCGAGCGGTCCGTGGCAGTGAAGCTCCAGCGGAGTGGGATGATTACCGCGAAGGGGTCATCACTGGATTGCAGGCTGCCGATCTCGTCGTCGCACCGTCCCGGACCATGCTCCAATCACTGATTCGCGATTACGGGCCGTTTAAGCGTTCGCGCGTGATCTACAACGGCCGCCGGCTGCCGAGCATAAAGCCGCGAAAGAAGCACGACCTCGTCTTCGCAGCGGGCCGCCTGTGGGATGACGCGAAGAATATTGGAACGCTTGCCACGGCCGCTAAAAAGCTTGAATGGCCGGTGCTGATCGCGGGAGCGGAGGCGGACCCCGATGGCAACCTCGCGCGATTCCGAAATCTGTCCTGCCTGGGGAATTTATCACCCACAGACATGGCGGGCGCTTTGCAGCGGGCGGCGATCTATGCATTGCCGGCACGCTACGAACCGTTCGGGCTCTCGGCGCTTGAAGCGGCGCTGAGTCACTGCGCACTCGTGCTGGGCGACATTCCCAGCCTGCGTGAGATTTGGGAGGACGCCGCGGTGTATGTGGATCCTGATGATGCCGTCGCATTGCAGGCGACGCTTTCCGGATTGATTGCCGACCCGCACGAGCGCGCCCGTCTGGCGGATGCCGCGTTTGCGCAGGCGCAGCGTTACACACCCGAGACGATGGCGGATGTCTACATGCATGCGTATGCAGAATTGCTGGCGCGCCGTGTCGCAGCTGCGAACGAGCCGGAGGCGGCTCCCGCCGTGGCCTCTTCAGATTCCAACGCAGCGCCTCTCGCTGCCGGAACTGGCTCATGAAAATCGTTCTCTTTTATCATTCGCTTCTCTCCGACTGGAACCACGGCAACGCTCATTTCCTTCGCGGAGTCGTCTCCGACCTGCTGGCACGGGGACACGACGTGGCCGTGTATGAACCTCACGACGCATGGAGTCTGAAGAATCTGCTGGAGCAGCATGGCGAGAAGCCGGTCGAAGATTTCCGCCGCGTCTATCCGGGCCTCAGTTCCATCCGATATGACCTTGCGCGGCTGGATCTCGACGAAGTCTTGAGCGGGGCCGAAATTGTCATCGTTCACGAATGGAACGATCATCAACTGGTTCGCCGCGTGGGGGAGCATCGTGCCCGCTACGACACGTATCGATTGTTCTTTCACGACACGCACCATCGGATGGTCACTGCGCCTGAAAGCATGGCAGCGTATGAGCTCTCCCACTACGATGGCGTGCTCGCTTACGGGGACGTGCTTCGCGAATTATATGAAAACAGCGGCCGTGTCCGGCAAGCGTGGACTTGGCACGAGGCGGCCGATGTCCGCGTTTTCAGCCCGCATCCGGAAGTCGCCAAATGCGGAGACCTGGTTTGGGTGGGCAATTGGGGCGATGACGAACGCACCACCGAGCTGGATGAATTCCTGATTCAACCCTGCGCCGCCCTGAAGCTCAGTGCGCGCGTGCATGGCGTGAGGTATCCGGCGGCAGCGGTTCAGCGGCTGACAGCAGCAGGAATCGAATACTCGGGATGGCTCCCAAATTTCGCCGCGCCCGGCGTGTTTGCGCAACATCGTGTCACGGTCCACATCCCTCGCCGGCCCTACGTGCAGGCGCTTCCGGGAATTCCGACGATCCGCGTTTTCGAAGCGCTGGCGTGCGGCATCCCGTTGATCTGTTCGCCATGGAATGACGTCGAGGGGCTGTTCGAACCGGGAAAAGATTTTCTCGTGGCGCGGAACGGGGCGGAAATGAGTGCGCAACTTCGTGCTGTCCTGAACGAACCTGAATTTGGACGCGAATTGGCGCAGCATGGCCTGCAAACCGTCCATGAACATCACACGTGCGCGCATCGCGTGGATGAACTGCTTTCCATTCATGCCGCCCTGAAAGAGCGCGCAACGGGTGTCATCGCCTCAGCATCTTTATGAGTGGCTTGAACATTTCTTTCTTCGGCTCGAGCGTGGTATCGGCTTACTGGAACGGCGCGGCTACTTACTATCGGGGCCTTGTCCGCGCATTGCACGATCGCGGACATCGGGTGACGTTTTACGAACCCGACGCCTACGAGCGCCAGCAGCATCGAGACATTCCGGACCCGCCTTGGGCTCGCGTTGTGGTTTATGAGAATAATGAAGCGGCGGTGCTGAAAGCCGTTCAACAGGCCCGCGCAAGCGACCTTGTCATCAAGTGCAGCGGCGTCGGCGTCTTCGACGATCTGCTTGAACGCGCCGTGCTGGAACTGCAGACCGCGAGCCGTCTCGTGGCGTTTCTCGATGTGGATGCTCCGGCAACTCTCGATCGAATTCAGTCGGACCCTCGCGATCCCTTCAACCGATTGATCCCGCAGTACAATTTCATCCTCACTTACGGCGGCGGCGACCCCGTGGTGAACACATATCGGAAGGCCGGAGCCCGGGAGTGCGTCCCAATCTACAATGCATTGGATCCGCACACGCACTTCCCGGCTGAGCCTGATTCACGGTTCACAGGCGACCTTGGGTTCCTGGGGAATCGGATGCCGGATCGCGAGACGCGCGTGGAGGAATTTTTTCTGAAACCTGCGGCCCTGTTGCCGAAACATCGTTTTCTTCTCGGCGGAAACGGCTGGCAGGACAAGCGGATGCCCGCGAACGTCAATTATCTCGGGCACGTATACACACAGGAGCACAACGCATTCAATTCCACGCCAAGGACGGTTTTGAATGTGAACCGCAGCAGCATGGCGCGGTACGGTTTTTCGCCACCGACGCGGGTGTTTGAAGCGGCAGGAGCGGGCGCCTGCCTGATAACGGATGCATGGGAGGGAATTGAGATGTTCCTTGAACCCGGACGCGAGGTGCTCGTGGCAGGCAGCGGCGAGGAAGTTGCCGAACACCTGAGAAGACTCAGTCCCGATGAGTCGCGCCGCATCGGCAACGCCGCGTTGCAACGGGTCCTTTCCGAACACACTTACGCGCATCGTGCCGGCCAGTTCGAGAAAGTCGTGGCAGGCAAATGGGACGCCGTGCGGCCGCGTTCCGGAGAAACCTGGACGGAGCAGAGTGCGAGCGCCGCTGTTGCACGAGAGATCGTTCGGAATCCGTAGAGGAGTTCATGGATTTTTGCGAGCTGTCACATGAAAGCGAAGTTAAACACAATCCACACGACGGTATTGCCAAAGTTGAAGAGCGAATTCTTGTTCCGCCACTCCACCAACGAACATGCCGCCCGCGCGGTTAGCCCTGTGGCCTCGCGCGGCACGGACATCGCCACTCTGCTGCCCGCTTCGGGACCGGAGCTCGAATCGATGAAGTCCCGCCGTCGAGGGTTGAAGATTGTCATCATCGGCCTTTCGATTACCTCCTCCTGGGGCAATGGACACGCCACGACCTATCGCGGGCTGGTGCGCGAACTGAGTGGGCGCGGACACGACGTGCTGTTCCTTGAACGCGACACGGAATGGTATGCTTCCAATCGCGACCTTCCGAATCCGCCTTATGGGCGGACGGAATTGTATCGCGACATCGCGGAGTTGAAGGATCGATTCAGCGGGGAAGTGCGGCAGGCTGATGCCGTCGTCGTGGGATCGTACGTGCCGGACGGAATCGCTGTCGGTGAATGGGTGACCGATCTGGCGCAGGGAGTGACCGCCTTCTATGACATCGACACCCCGGTGACCATGGCGAACCTTCTCTCGGGGCGGGTCGACTACTTGTCATCTTCGCTGATCCCGCGTTATCACCTGTATCTTTCGTTCACCGGCGGCCCGATTCTGGATCACATCGAGAAGCATTACCATTCACCCATGGCCCGGCCGCTTTATTGTTCGGTGGACGCCATGCTTTATTTTCCGGAAGAGTGCGAGCGAAAGTGGGATCTCGGTTACATGGGGACCTATAGCGACGATCGGCAGCCAGTGCTTGACCGGCTTCTGCTCGAGCCCGCGCGGCAATGGGATTCCGGGCGCTTCGTTGTGGCGGGTCCGCAGTATCCGCGTTCCATCCGCTGGCCGCGAAACGTTCGGCGATTTACACATCTTTCGCCTGAGAAGCATCGGTCGTTTTACAATTCGCAGCGGTTCACCCTTAATGTCACGCGCGCGGACATGGTGGCGGCCGGATACTCACCGAGCGTCAGACTGTTCGAGGCAGCTGCCTGTGGGACGCCAATCATCAGCGATTGGTGGGAAGGCCTGGACCAGTTCTTCGAGCCTGGAAAGGAGATTTTGATTTCGCGGTCCAGTGGCGAAACCCTGGACTTTCTGCGCAACGTGCCGGAGATCGACCGCCGGCGCATTGGCTATCGTGCCCGCGAATGCGTGCTCGCGAGGCATACTTCCCGCCAGCGCGCGCAGGAACTTGAATCGTATGTGCTCGGGTTGCTGAAGCGCACGACGGTTCGAAGCAGTGCCGCGTGATTTTGTGGCAGGCGAAAGGTGCCCTCCAGGTCGCCATGAAAATCGTCATCTTTGGCCTGACGCTTAGTTCTTCGTGGGGCAACGGACATGCCACCCTTTGGCGTGGTCTGTGTCGCGCCCTCATTCAGCGCGGCCATGCCATCGAGTTCTACGAACGGGATGTTCCCTATTACGCGTCGCACCGCGACCTCACTGAACTCGAAGGAGGCCAATTGGTGTTGTATCCAGAGTGGGACAACGTGAGGGACCGGGCGCAACGCGCGTTGTCGGACGCGGATGTGGGAATGGTGACCTCCTACTGTGCCGATGGAATCGCCGCTACGGAACTCGTGCTGGAGTCCGCGGCGCGGCTGAAAACATTTTACGACCTCGACACCCCGGTCACCCTGCATCATCTGCGGTCGGGCGGGAACGTCAGCTACATCGGACCGCGCGGCCTTTGCGATTTCGACCTGGTGCTGAGTTACACAGGCGGACGCGCGCTGGACCAGCTTCGGATCGAACTGGGCGCGCGGCGGGTGGCTCCCCTGTACGGCAGCGTCGACCCCACCGTGCATCGCCGGGTCAGCCCCGTGGATATGTTTCGGAGCGATCTGTCGTACCTGGGAACCTATGCAGCGGACCGCCAGGCAGCCCTTCAGAAGTTGTTCATTGATCCTGCGCGGCAGCTGCCCAATAAAAGGTTTCTGATCGGCGGTGCGCTATATCCCGGGGAGTTTCCGTGGACGAGCAATATTTACTTCGCATCGCACGTGGCACCCACGGACCACCCCGCGTTTTACAGCTCATCGCGCATGACATTGAACGTCACGCGGCAGGCGATGGCGGAAATGGGATTTTGCCCCTCAGGGCGGCTGTTCGAGGCGGCGGCATGCGGAACGCCCATCTTGAGCGATTGGTGGGAGGGTCTCGATGAGTTCTTTGCTCCGGGCGAACAGATCCTGGTTGCTGCATCCACGGACGACGCCGTCGCCGCGCTCGACCGGTCGGATCTGGATTTGGAACAAATCGGGAATGCCGCTCGCGAACGGGCGCTGACGGAACACACCGCCGAACGCCGGGCGATCGACTTGGAATCGCTTTTGGACGCCGCGGTGGCAAACGAACGGATGGCATCCAACGGGCGCGTGTAAGCGCATTTTCGGGGTTAAACCCTTACGGTGCTCATCCCATTGGGGGCTCCTTGTTTTTCTGCGAAAACTGGATGCAGTCTATGTGGGGAATCATACCAGCAGCGGGCGCGGGAAGCAGAATTCAGCCGCTCGCATTCTCGAAGGAGCTGTTGCCCGTCGGCAGCCGCAGGGAGGATGGAACGGAACGTCCACGTGCTGTCAGTGAATATCTCATCGAGCGCATGATGCTCGGCGGCGCGACCAAGATCTGCTTCGTGATTTCGCCCGGCAAATCCGACATCCTTTCGTATTACGGCGGTGGATATGGAGCAGCCGAATTTGCATACGTAATCCAGCCCCGGCCTGGCGGGCTTTGCGACGCAGTTTTCCGTGCCGCGCCGCTGATTTCTCGCGATGAGCCCGTGATCGTGGGTTTGCCTGACACGGTCTGGTTTCCCGAATCCGCGCTGCGGCAGTTGCCCGACGACCGCCTTTCCTTCCTGCTGTTTCCGGTGGATAGACCAGAGTTTTTCGATGCGGTGAACACGGATGAAACGGGTCGCGTGACCTGCATTCAAGTGAAGCAGAAGGATGCGCAGACGCGTTGGATTTGGGGTGCATTCAAGATGCCGGGCTCCGTTTACCACGAGCTCCACGAACTCTGGAAACAGCCGGAACGCGGCGACGAATACTTCGGAACGCTCGTGAATGCCTACCTGGCAATCGGCGGCGAAGCGGTGGGCGTGCGCGCGGGCGAATCGTACGTCGACATTGGAACGCTGCATGGCTACCGGTCCGCGATCACTCTCCTGAGCACAGCCAGCGAACAACAGGAACGTGAGAACGGGACTGAGAGCGTGCTCCTCAATTGCAGGCCCCAGCCAGCCGGCCGATGCGTGGAACCGATCCTTTCAACCCGAACGCGATAGCCGCCGCGCCATTCAGTATGAGTCCCATTTCCACCACTCCGTCCCTCACCCCGGAAGAAGTCCGCGAGCGTGTTGCGGGACTGGGAGCGTGGTTTCACAATCTGAATCTCCGCGGGGTGCAGACTGCGCCCGACCATTTCCTCGGCAACTACCCTGAAATCAAATGGCAGGCATTTGCGGATTCGATCCCTGCCGATCTCAGCGGAAAGACGGTTCTGGATATTGGCTGCAATGGCGGCTTCTACTCGATTGAAATGAAGCGCCGCGGTGCTGAGCGGGTGGTCGGCATTGACTTTGATGAACGATACCTGGCGCAGGCCCGTTTTGCCGCGGAGGTATCCGGGGTCGAGATCGATTTTCGGCAGATGTCGGTTTACGACGTGGCCCAGCTCGGTGAGAAGTTCGACATCGTTCTGTTTATGGGTGTGCTTTATCACCTGCGCCACCCGCTGCTTGCGCTCGACCTCATCCGTGAGCACGTGACTCGCGACCTGTTCGTGTTTCAATCCATGCAGCGTGGCAGCAGCGAAATGATGCCGGTCAAGAGTGACTACCAATTCTGGCAGACCGACATCTTCGATAATCCAGCCTTTCCGCGGATGTATTTCATCGAGCATCGGTACGCTGGCGACCCGACCAATTGGTGGGTGCCCAATCGCGCATGTGCTGAAGCGATGTTGCGAAGCGCCGGATTCGAAATCGAGGCGCATCCTGAGGCCGAGGTTTTTGTATGCCGCTGCGGCGCGTTTGCCGGACCCGGCGGCGCGGTTTACCCGGCAACTTCCCGTTTATGACAAGCCACTGGTCCCAACTGTTGTTCTCTAACGCCACAGCGCCGCGCATGGCGGTTGTCGCAGCTTATCCCGCCGCTGAGGTGATCGGCGCCGGGGTCCAATTGCGGCGCTGGTCGCACGCGCAGGTCGTGCATGTCACTGATGGCGCACCGCGAAACTCCGTCGATGTCTGGCGCGCCGGCTTCGTCACGTCGGAGGAGTATGCGTCGTTCCGCCAGCGCGAAGCGATCACCGCCCTGGCGCTGACAGGAATTCAGGTGCGCCAGCTGCACCCGCTTGGTTTTGCCGCGCAGGAAACCACGCTTAACCTGGTCTCATTAACGGAGACGATGGTGGACAAATTGCTCGAACTGCAGCCGCAAGTGGTCCTTACCCATGCGTACGAAGGGGGCCATCCGGACAACGATGCCACAGCCTTTGCTGTCCACACCGCATGCGCGATTTTGCAACAGGAATTGGGAGTTCAGCCGCTTATCGTGGAGTTCGCCGGGTATTTCAATCGCGCGGGGATAATGGCGACCGGTGAGTTCCTTCCCCGTGCGCGGCAGGAGGTCGTGACCCGCGTCCTCACGCCAGCGGAGCGCCAGTTCAAGCAGCAGCTGTTTGCTTGCTGCCAGACGCAGCGAGACCGGCTGCAGTATTTCCCCATTGGCCACGAGCGCTTCCGCCTGGCGCCGGTTTACGACTTCGCCCAGGCGCCACATCCGGGAAAGCTTCATTACGAATTATTCGAATGGGGAACGACCGGCGAACGGTGGCGCAAGCTTGCAGGCGCGGCCCTGCGCCGTTTCACCGAGGACGATATCGTTGCGTCGCGGCTGGCGGCAACCACACATGAATCGCACACTCCACTATGCAATTGACCGTTTTAAACGTCGTTCATCCCTCCGCCGGATTCGGCCCCGAATCTGACGGGGAAGCTGGCCACATGTTGAGGCACCTGGATGCCGCACTGAACCGCGCGGGACATCACTCAATCGTGATTGCACCCGAAGGCTATGACGTGGAAGGGATTTTGGTCGAGATGCCCAGACCCGAAACTCCCCTCAACGAAGCGGGAGAGGAGCAGGTTCGAGCGCAGTATCGTGCGACGATCGAAATGCTGCTGAGCACATGGCGTTTCGACGTGATTCATTTGCACGGGTTCGATTCCGACGAATGTCTCCCACACTCCAACGTGCCGATTGTTGTCACACCCAAAAGCGACACGGGCGTTTCTCTGAACACGGATCCGGGGCGGCCGGGCGCGCCAGGAGAGATGGGTCAGTTCGTTGAAAACTACGTGGCAACGTATCATCGGCTGGCTGGCGAAAGGATCCAGCGCGAGCGCGAAGCCCAGGAACAGCAGCAGAGCTTCGCGGTCTGAGGGGCGGTTGTTTCCTATTTGAATTCGCTGCCCTGGACGGTGCTTTCCGATTCCGCCGCGCTGCGATCGGCTGGCTTGCCAGGCTTCAGGTCCTTGCTGAGATTCGTCTTGCGGTTCTCTTCATGTTCGGCATTTCGCGCGTGTCCCACCTCGCTCGCACGACGTTGGGGTTGCGCCTTCGAATTGGTATCGGAACGTGGTTTCATGAAGCGAACCTTCCCCAACTGTTGAGGGTCGAGTATGGAGGCAAAACCCGCATGGATGCCGTATGGCAGCAGCCGCTCGTGCCATATCAGATTTTACTTTGTCAGGGCATGTCATCGGTGTTCATTGGTGCGCAATGAAAGCCGTTATATTGGCCGCAGGCAAAGGGACTCGCATGCGGGAACTCACGCAGGAACTTCCCAAGCCCATGTTGAAGGTTCAAGGCAAGCCAATCCTGGAGCACATCGTCGAAGGGATCGCCGCGACGGGCATTCACGATATCTTCATCGTCACGGGCTGGCAGGCCGAAGTCGTTGAACACTACTTTGGCAATGGCTCACGCTGGAAGGTTCGCATTCAATACGGCCGCCAAATCGTTCAAGACGGAACCGGAAAAGCCCCCGAACTTGCAAAGGAATTCATCGGAGTTTCACCGTTCCTGCTGACGTACGGCGACATCCTTGTAAAACCGGAGACGTACCAGCAGATGATCCATCGCTTTAACGAAGGATATTTTTCGGGTTTGATAACCGTGACGCGCGGACAAGATGTCAGCAAGGGCGGCCTGAACTTTTTTGATGAGAAGTTCTGCCTGCAGCGCATCGTTGAAAAACCGGGTCCTCAGCGGGTAGCGCAACTGCAGTCGGAGGGGTTGTTGAAGGCGGGTGAGCCGGTGTGGTACAACGCGGGCATCTACATCTTCAAACCCTCGCTGTTCGATGAAACCGCCAAGCTGCAGAAATCCCCGCGCGGTGAATTCGAATTAACGGATGCCATTAATGGCCTGCTTGAAACGCATCACACAATCGCCGGTCTTGAAATTCAAGGCCGCTGGGTCGACGTGCGTGACCCCGAAGTCCTCGCAAGCCTTGAGAAACAATCAGGGCCCGCGCTTTAGGGAGTCAGCTGACGAACCTCGGCTCGAACACTGGCTGGGTCCCGTGTTTTCTCAGCAATTCCATGAAGCGCTGCAGGCCGCGTTTTTCGTCCGTCCCCAGATGATAATGAATGTGCCAGTTCAGGTAATCGCGTCGGAAATCCTCAGTGTAATCAGTGCGTTGGCGGATGATCGAATCCACCGTATCCAGCCCGAACGCTTTGGCTTCCCGCAACTGGCGCCGCAGCTCTGAATTTTCGATGCCGCGTTTCAGCGCCCAAACCGCATACACGAAAGGCAGGCGCATGGTCTCAAACCACGCCGCACCCAGATCCCAGATCGCGTGCTCGTGCGGACCGGTCAGCAAGTCGAGCGCGTGATCGCCGATCAACAAAACAAAATCAGGGAGCCGCTGCAAATCGCAGGCCGGCAATGGCTTGAAATCGGGTTTCAATCCGCGCTCGGCGAGGAGCACGCGCAGCAGATTGACACTCGTCAGTGAAGCGGTATCGCAGAACACCTCGCGCGCTTCCTCGATCGGATGTCGATGTGCCAGGAGCACGCTCTGGACTTCACCCAGGGAAGCGATTGCAACTCCGTCCAGGACATCGTATCGATCGTTGAACAGGACTTCCGTCACGCTCACCAGCGCCGCGTCCAGTTCGTCGTTCCGCAACATCTCCGCCAGCCGTGACGGCACATCGAATCGAACCTGGTCCTCGAGCCCGCGCGTGAGTGGAACGGCATTCAGGAATTTGACGGAGCCGACGCGGAATTTGCCGAGTGATTGCTCGAGTTGAACTTCGCGTTCACGTTCGGTGGTGATCCGATCCCGTTCCAGCCTGCGCTCCAACTCCGCCGCCGATTCTGGCGGAGCCATGCGGAGTTTAGGAATTTCGTCAGGCATATCCATGGTTTCGTTCAGGCGTGCCGGTTTCAGGTCGACCAACTGCGAACGCCACCTTCATCCGTGCACCAATTCTACCGGACCGGGAGCCACCGCAGATTCAGGTCCGAGGTCAATTGGCTCATAGAACGTATTTCGCTGCACGGGTATGCGCCCGGTCTCGCGAATCGCCTTGATCATGTCGGCCTGCGTCTGCAATTGAGGTGATGTGGCGCCAGCCATGTGAAAGATGTGTTCTTCAATGATCGTGCCGTGCAGGTCATCGGCGCCGTAATTCAACGCGACCTGAGCGAGCTTCATTCCGAGCCCCACCCAATACGCTGTGATGTGAAAAAAGTTATCGAGGTAGATTCTGCTCACCGCAATCGTGCGCAGCGCATCCATGCCGGTCGGCGGGTGCGTCACCGGAATGTCGTTGTTCTCGGGGTGATAGGCGAGGGGAATGAATCCAACGAAGCCGCCCGTCTCGTCCTGCAACGCGCGGAGTTGTCGCAGGTGATCGACCCGGTCTTCCAGGGACTCGACATGGCCGAACAGCATCGTGCAGGTGCTGCGTCCACCGAGCCGGTGCCATGTTCGATGCACATCCAAATATTCCTCTGCGGATTCCTTGCCTTTTGCGATCGCGCTGCGAACCTGCGGGCGAAAAATTTCGGCACCCCCTCCTGTCAGCGAGCTCAGCCCGGCTTCCTTCAGTTCGCTTAGAACCTCCGCAACGGATTTTTTCGCCAGCCAGGCAAGGTGGAGAATTTCAATCGCCGTGAAACATTTCAGGTGCAGGGCAGCTTTCGGGTTTCGAACTTGCGATTTAAGCGCGCTGAGCGCTTTCAGCATGTCGATGTAATAGCTAAACGGAAGGGAGGGATGCAGTCCTCCCACGATATGCAGTTCGGTGATGCCGAGCTGGAGTGCTTCGCGGGCCTTTTCAACGATCTGCGGAACGGTGAGTTCAAAACCGTCCTTGTCGCGTTTCTTGCGGGCAAACGAACAGAACTGGCACGAGAGAATGCAGTAATTGGAATAGTTGATGTAGCGATTGACGATGTAGCTGGCTCGCGCGCCGACTTTTTTCCGGCATGCCATATCCGCGATCGCACCGAGCGCGTTCAGGTCCCTGGTCTGGAGGAGGCGGAGTGCGTCGGAATCGGAAATGCGTTCACCTGCGGCGACCTTCTCATACAGGTCTCGCAGTTCGCTGCGTTGAACGAAAAAATGCACGCTGCAGTAAAGCAGCTTTCCCCCTGCGGTGCAAACGCAACGGCACCGCAAACCTGCGTTAGACGTGCGGGAGTTTCAGGCCCGCGGTTCGCGCGCGTTCGAGCAGTGATCCAAGATTCTCCAGGCAAAAACGCGACCAGGATTCGTAGGAGGAAAGGTCCTCCACAGCTTCGGCGATCGGAATGAATTCAGGGCTGACGATTCCGCTGCGCCGTCCCACGATCGATTCGTCCGGGACCACCATCACGTGGACCACGCCGAAATGGACAAAACCGACTTCCGTGCTGTCATCGTTAATCAGGGCCACCGCGGTTTCCTGAGCATTCTCAATGGCGACTTCTTCCATGAGTTCACGTCGCATGCCTTCGCTATAGCCGGGTCCCTTTGAAAACAGGCCAGTGTCTTCTTCGGAAATGTGGCCGCCGATGCCGACCGAGTACAGCCCGTGCAAGCGGGTTTCGCCGCCACCTTTTCCCCGCCTATAACGCAGGATGCGATCGTTGCAGAAGATCAGCACATACGGAATCAGCTGCTTATGGCTGCGGTCATTCTCCGCCTCGCTGCGGTTGAGGTAGGTGATGTTGGCCGACGCGGTGAGAACGGGGAGATATCGGTCCACATCGGGGCTGATCCCCTGGAAAACTCCGAGGCTTTCCAGGAGGGTTCGTTGAAAACAGAGCACGCGTTCTTCGGTCGCCATAATGGGCCGCATCATGGCTGGGCGCGCTCTCGTTTCACGAGAAAAATTTCAGCTTTCGTCACCGCGCAGCAGACGTGTTGACCGGGGCTTCCACGAGGGACTTGATCGTCGCCAGTCCTTTTTCAAAGTCGCCACCGATCATTTTATCGCAATCCACAAACAGGCTGAACGCCTTGCCCACGAAGTTATTGGTTCCTGACATGGTCCACGTGACCCGCGTGCTGTCCGCCTCGGGCGTAAAGGTGAACTCCGTGTCGTTGACAGCTTTCATGGGGCGAAGGAATTCCAGGCGCATCCGAATCCGCTCGGAGGGGACGCTCTCAGTGATCGTCATGGTTCCTTCGCCTACCTTGCTGTTGCCCGCCCACGACATCGTCGCTCCCGCTCCGCTCTCCGCTCCGCTGAAAGCATTTTTTGCGTTGGGATCCAATTTCGCCCAGGGCGACCAGGCGTCCCACTTGTGCAGGTCGTTGACATGTTCGAACACTCTCTGCGGTGGCGCGGACATTGTTGCGGACCGAGTCACGCGGAACTGCGCAGGCCGGGTCGCTATGACTATGGCGAGCCCGATAATTACGACGGCGGCGATGATCAGAGCAATTTTCATGAGTTGGGATTGGTTACGGTTGAGTTGAATGGTCAGCCGCCCGCCATGGCTCCGACGACGAGAAATGGTTCCTGACCCTCGACGACGGGTTGAGGCAAAACGGTTTCGGCAGATTCATTTGAAAAATCTTCCTTGCAGGCGAAGAAGCGAATGAACGGGCGGCGGCGCAGGGTGCCATGATCGCGAATGGTGCCCCGCAACACAGGGTGGCGCGCCTCGAGCGCATCGAGGATCGCGCCAACAGTCACAGGCGCCGGGATGTCCAAGTGAACCTCAGCGTCTGTGCGCGCAAGATTCCGCAGGTGAAATGGGAGGACAACGCGGATCATGGAAATCCGTTTCTTACGCGATGGTCTGAACTTCCACTGAGAGCACCGCGGGAAGATCACGGACAATCGGCGCCCAATGATCGCCGCTGTCTGCGGAGCAATACACCTGCCCGCCCGTGGTTCCGAAGTAGATACCACAAGGCTCCAGCGCGTCCACCGCCATGGCATCACGCAGGATGTTTACATAACAGTCCTTCTGCGGAAGGCCGTTCGTGAGGGGTTCCCACTCGTTGCCGCCGCTGCGGCTGCGATACACCCTCAATTTTCCATCCGGCGGGAAATGCTCGGAATCGCTTTTGATCGGGACCACGTAGATCGTTTCGGGTTCATGCGCGTGAACGTCGATTGGGAAGCCGAAATCGCTCGGCAGATTTCCGCTCACTTCGTGCCATTGATCGCCTGCATTGTCCGATCGCATCACGTCCCAATGTTTTTGCATGAACAGCACACCGGGTTTGGAGCGATGCATTGCGATGCGATGGACGCAGTGGCCCACTTCCGCTTCGGAATCGGGCAACTCGTAATTTGATTTCAGGCCGCGGTTGATGGGCTTCCATGTCTCGCCACCATCATCCGTGCGGAACGCCCCGGCGGCCGAGATCGCAATGAACATTCTTTTGGCGTCGGTGGGATCGAGAATGATCGTGTGCAATCCAAGGCCGCCTGCCCCAGGCTGCCACAGGTGACCCTTGGCCTGTCGCAATCCCGCCAGTTCCTTCCAGGTTTTGCCGCCATCAATCGTCTTGAACATCGCCGCGTCTTCCACGCCCGCAAACGCGATGTCGGGATTTTCCAAAGAGGGTTCAATATGCCAGACGCGTTTGAATTCCCAGGGATGCTGCGTTCCGTCGTACCACTTGTGGGTTCCGACCTGTCCTTCGTAGAGGAACATGTTGCTTTCTCCCTTGGGGAATCCGTCCGGCCCCATGAGATCCTCCGGTTTGGTCCCGGGCGGATTCCATGTTTTCCCGCCATCATCGGATCGCTGGATGATCTGCCCGAACCAGCCGCTGGATTGGGATGCGTAAATGCGGTTGGGATCGGCGGGTGAACCTTTGATGTGATAAATTTCCCAGCCTGCGAAATGCGGGCCGCTGACTTCCCAATTTTTCCGCTGGCCATCCGAGGTGAGCGTGAATGCGCCCTTTTTCGTGCCGACAAGAACTCTGATTTTGCTCATACGCCTGTTTCTCCTTGGGCCATCAGGGAATCACGCTGACCATCCAGCCGATTCCGAACTTGTCCTTCAACATCCCGAAGCACGGTGACCAGAATGTTTTCGTCAAAGGCATTTCGACTGTTCCGCCGGCGGCAAGTGCGTTGAACGCGCGGTGCGCTTCTGCTTCCTCTGGGACGGCAAGCGACAATGAAAATCCCTCGAACTGGGTCGCACCATTGGAGCAGCCGTCCGAAGCCATCACCACTGATTCACCGATCCGAAAACTGCAGTGCATGATCTTTTCGTCGAAGCCGGGCGGCACCATGCCGGGAGGAGGGGCTTCGGGACTTTCCTTGTAGCGCATCATCATTTCCACCCGGGCACCGACCGCCTGCCGATAGAAGTCGAGCGCCTGCTCGCAGTTTCCATTGAAGAACAGGTAGGCCTGAACAAGCGATTGTTTTGTTGCGTTCATCAGAAGAATTTTCTGGAGTTTTCTTATCAGACCTCAACGAGGGTTTCGAATCCGCCATAGGTCATCCGCTTGCAATCAAACGGCATGTCCTTGGCCTCTCCCATCTCCGAGATTCGAGGGTCCTTCATGACCTTGGCGTTGACCTTGTCGCGATGCGCGCGGGACTTGTAGACGATGTAGGCGAAGATGATGGTCTCGCCTGGCTTTGCTTTGGCGATGCGGGTGAACGGCACGCCGTACTGCGGGTTCAGGTCATCCCCGACACATTCCTTGTAGTCGAGCGCGCCATGCTCCATCCATATCTTGCTGGCCTTCTTGGCGATCTTGCGATAGGCGGCGACGTTCTTTGTGGCGATCGGGATAACGAATCCATCAACGTAGGTAGCCATAATATTTAATTGAGGTAAGGGGTTAGTGTTGAGCGATGTGGAGTTCTGTTTTTGATTCGTCGGCGAGCGGGCATTCTGCAGCGACGGGGCGGACTTCGACGACGGCTCCGAATGGCAAACCGGGGCATTTGCGAGCGATCGCCTCGGCCTCTGCCATGGTTTTCACCTTGAGAAGGAAGTATCCGGCAATGGTTTCCTTGGTCTCGACGAACGGTCCGTCCGCGCAAACTCTTCCGTTCGAGACGACCCGGCCTTCCCGCTCCAGAGGGTTTCCAGCGAGGGCGGTTCCGGAGTCCACGAGGCCCTTGAACCAGGCCATCCATTGATCCGCCACCTGCTGCATTTGCGCCGGGGAAAGACCTTTTTGCCAGTCAGTGCCGCGGAACAGCAGCATATATCCATTGTCCGATTTTGTGTTCATGATCGTTTCGTTGTTCTGATTTGTAATTGTATCACTGGTAAAACGAACGGGCTGCTGGTTCCAGGACATCACCCCTGCAGATTTGTAAGAATTTTCCTGATGCCCGATCCAGTGCAGACAAAGTCCCCGTGCGATTGGAAGCCATGGGTCATGCCGCATTTTCCAGAGGGGGTAAGAGCAGTCAAGGAATTTGCCTGACACCTAAAGCCGGCACACACGATGCCGTTCCACGGCTGAGAGCGGGGAGTGTCGAAGGAGGAACTCACGGCGTGCGTGACTTCAGTCCTGTCGTCCTGTCTAATCGCCATGGAATCGCTCGTGAAGGAGCCCACGCTAGAGCAAACACAGCCGGCCGGCGACGGAACGTCGCCAGGACTGGGGGACTTCACGAACGTTTACGAGGAGCACAGCCGCGCCATTTATTACCTTTCGCTGCGATTCCTGGGTGATCCGCAGAAGGCGGAGGATGCGACGCATGACGTTTTCCTAAAGGCCTTTCGAAAACTGGATCAATTTCGGAGGGAGTCCTCGTGCCGCACGTGGCTGTATCGAATCGCCATCAACCATTGCCGCAACCTCCAGCAGACCTGGTCTGGCCGGCACATTTTCAGCAATGCCGACGAGGCAGTTTGGGAAACCGCGGTTGCCCGGACTGATTCCCCTTTGCGCGTGCTTGAAACCAAGGAGCTCGGGCAGCGGATCCAGAGAACGCTGGAAGCGTTGCCAGAGGAGTATCGGCTCCTGCTGCTCCTCGTGGCGGATGAAGAGCTGAGCTACGAGGAGATCGGCACGCTGACGGAACAATCGTCCGACGCCATCCGGGGAAAACTGCATCGCGCACGCAAGGCTTTCGCCGCGCTTTTTGAGAAGAACGGGTGAGTATGAAACAACAAAGCAAACTGAGATCGGAAGAAAAACAGGAAGCGACGCACCACAGCCAGGAATCACAAGGGCAACAGTTTGCCAGTCCTGAGGAGCTGTTGCGTTTCGATGCCGCAAAGACTCGTGTTCCATCGTCAATCGCCGAGCGGTTGCAGCAAACGATTTCCAAGGAACCCTCGGCGCCCAAAGCAAGCTGGTTGCGGCGCCTTTTTCCAAATCTATGAAACGCTTCCTGATCAGTCTTCTCTCATCGATGCCTCCGGGTCCGCGGTTCCTCGTGCTATTCTACGCGCTGACATTTCCGCTCGTTTTGGCCGGCCGGGTGCCAGCGCTGAACCCGGTGGGCATTGTATATCAATGGTTGGGGCTGGATCCGGTGTCGATCTGGGACGGCCAGGTGTGGCGCCTGGTTACTTACGCATTCTTTCCCGCCGGAATTGTTGATTGGGCCGTGAGCCTGTTCTGGCTCGTTACGCTGGCGATGGTACTGGGGCGCAGTTTCTCATCGAGTGGCTTCCTGGCCTACTGCCTCATGTGCGCGGCGGCGGGTGGGCTGCCATTAGTATGCATATTTCCGGGCGCCAGCATTGGCATTGTAACTTGTGTGCCGCTCATCTTCGGTTTGCTGGTTGCATGGGAACGTTTATATGGCCGGGAACGGATTCTGATGCTCGGCATTGGAGAAGTGTCGGTCCGGCATGCTGCGATTGTGGTCGGCGTGATCAACGTCGCAGTCATTGTGTTTTGCGCAGGGCTCCTGGTCACATCGTCCTTGCTGTGCGGCGGAGTGGCCGGCTTCCTTTATTTCACACTCGGGCGCCGCAATGTCATGAAAGGTCGCAGCCGGGTCGTGGATTCATCGGAACGCATGGCGCGATTGGAATTATGAACACGTTGGAGGCTTCCCGAATTCCCACGCAGGGTGCAACGCGTTGTGCGCTGGCACGCGGGCGCGTCCCGTTCGCCCGCGCGGCACTGGCTTCCTGCACGCTTTGCGCCCATGCATGCGGCGTCAATCGCCTGAGAGGTCCCGCTGGCCTTTGTCATGCGGGCGGGCATGCGAGGATCTTCAGTGCGCAGGTAGAGGTCTCGGATGAGCTGGAATTGGTTCCCACGTTTGCGCTGGCATTCAGCGGTTGTGATCTCCGTTGCGACTTCTGCATCACGGGCGCGCCCAGTTGGAATCCGCGGCTCGGCGAGCTGTTCGATGCTGCACGCTTGTCGAGCCGCATTCAGCGGGCCCTCGAAGAGGGTGCGCGATCGGTCATGTTTCTGGGCGGGGAACCGACAGTGCACCTGCCGGATGTGCTTGAGCTGGTGGCTGAACTTCCCGGCTCTGCGAAGCTGGTTTGGAAAACCAACGCGCATGGATCCGCGCAAAGCCGGGAGTGGCTGGAAAACGTGTTTGATGTCTGGCTTGCCGATTACAAGTTTGGCAACGACACCTGCGCGGAGCGACTGGCGCACGTTCGCAATTACAATTCCGTCGTTCGCGAAAACCTGCTCTGGGCTGCGTCGCACTCGGACCTGATCATTCGCCACCTGCTCATGCCCGGCCATCTGGATTGCTGCTGGCGATCGGTCGCCGAATGGATCGCGTGCCACCTGCCATCGATTCGCGTGAATCTCCGCAGCGGGTTTTGGCCCGCGTGGAAGGCCGCGCGTCACGCGGAATTGCGCGGAACCGTTGGACGCGTGGAGGCGGAACGCGCGAGCGACATCGCGCGCGAGTTGAACCTGCGGTTGATCGAATGAAATCCCCGGAAGAGACAGCGAGCGACGGCGAGTTGCATACCGAACTCCTCATTCTTCCCGATGGACGCATACTTGTGCATAATCTCACGCCGGCGTTCGCGGAGCTGCTGGCGCAATTGAATCCGGATTGCGCTTCGATCCAATCCCGCACTGCGCCGGGCGAGCTTTCATCCAGGCATGAACTTTCATACTGAAATCGAAACCCTCATTCGGGCGCGGTATCCGATCCTTTACATCATCACCAACGAGGAGATGCGCGTGCAGAACCTCATGGTGGAGATTGCGGCCAAGCGGCAGAAGAAGGTCTTCGAGTGGACCTACAGCAACGGAATCGTCCCGGCCGGCAGTTCGATTCAATCGCAGAAAAGCCGCAATGGCTCCACAAAGGATCCGCTGGCTGCTCTGGACCAGGTGATTGAAAGCGTCGAGCCGGCGATTTTCCTCTTCAAGGATTTTCATCCATTCCTCTCCCGAAACAATTTCGCGATCATTCGCAAGCTCAAGGACATCGCGCTGCACCTGAAGAACAGCTTCAAGACCGTCGTGCTGATTTCACCCGTGATGGAGATTCCTGCCGAGCTGGACAAGGAAGTCACGGTCATCAACTTCCCGCAGCCGACAAAGGAGGACCTTGGCCTGATGCTGGACAAAATCGTGGAGGAGATTCGAGATCACAAGCAGATCCGTCTTGAGCTGGATGGCGAGAACCGGGATCGCCTTCTGCAGGCGGCGCTTGGTTTAACCCTTGGCGAAGCCGAGAATGTTTTCGCCAAGATCATTGTGAAGGACGGGCGGCTGAGCGGTGATGATGTGCAGGAGGTGTTTGCCGAGAAGCAGCAGATCATCCGAAAGAGCGGACTGCTGGAGTACTATCCGGCGAATGAGGATTTTGCGAGCGTTGGCGGATTGGCGATCCTGAAGGAATGGTTGAAAAAGCGCGCGGCAGCCTTTACGGAGGAGGCGCGCGCCTATGGATTGCCGGCGCCGAAAGGCATTTTGCTGCTAGGCGTGCAGGGCTGCGGAAAGAGCCTCTGCGCCAAGGCGGTGTCGCGATTATGGCAATTGCCGCTCCTGCGCTTCGATATGGGACGCATGTTTGGGAGCCTCGTCGGATCATCCGAGGAGAATGTGCGGCGCGCCATTGCCGTGGCAGAATCCATCGCCCCGGCCGTGCTGTGGGTGGATGAAATCGACAAGGCGTTTGTGGGATCTCAGAGTTCAGGGGTGACCGATGGCGGGACGACCGCCCGTGTGTTTGGAACCTTCCTCACGTGGTTGTCCGAAAAAAGCGCACCTGTATTTGTGGTTGCAACGGCGAATGACGTTTCCCAATTGCCGCCGGAGTTGTTGCGCAAGGGACGCCTTGACGAGATTTTTTATGTCGATCTTCCGATTTCTGAGGAGCGCGCGGAAATCTTCAGAATTCATCTGAACAAACGCGGACGCGACCCGCAGCAGTTCGATCTGGCGGCCCTTGTGGAGTGCAGCCGTGACTTCAGCGGCGCCGAAATCGAGGAGGCGATCATCAGCGCCTTATACGATGCCTTCTACAACAAACAGGAGCTGGGCACTGAGTACATCTTGGAGGCACTAAACCAGACCGTTCCGCTTGCAAAGACAATGGCCGAGAAGATTGAGGCCCTGCGCCGCTGGTCCGTCGGCCGCGCCCGGCACGCCAGCACCCTTGAGCCAGTCGTTGATGAAATTCCTCACCGCCAGGTTGAACTTTGATTTCGCGATTGAAGTAATTCCTGAGTGACGAATTGCGGGCAGCGCGGTCGAATGCTGTGACGGTCAACCGGATTGTTTATGAGCTGTGTCTGTATTTTGACGCCCGTGGTGATTGCCGCATGGCCCGCTTTCAGCGCGGCAGTCGTGACCGCGGCGACATCGCTTGGCTTTGTCGTCATTGATGAAGGCATTCGCGAGCACCAGACGGCTGAGGTAACCGAAAGCGAGAGCACGATTCAGCTGGAAATCGAACAGAGCGAAATCGTAACGAGCCAGCTGGGACGGGACCAGCGCATCAAGGTGACTCGCAATGGCGTGACTGTCGTCTTCGCCCGTGACACGCGCGGCAAGGCTTCAATTTGCGTTTCAGGGCCGGGCTATACAGACGACGAGCTGCGCGCGATTGGCGAGGAGCTGAGCCAGCGAGTCGTGCAGAAATATATTCATCAGCGGTTGATGGACGAAATTCGAAGCCGCAATTTTCACGTCGTGGAGGAAGAGGTCGATGAAAACCAGGCCATACGCCTGAAGGTCCGCCACTGGGATGGCTAACGAAGAGGAATTTTATGGCACAACGCGAGTTCGAAATTACGATCGCCGCCACCGGGACCGTTGAGGTTCATGTCAAGGGATACAAGGGCCGAAGCTGTCTGGAGGCCATGAAGGTCTTTGAGGAGATCATCGGCGAAATGAAATCCCAACGTCAAACGAGCGAGTTCTACGAGCCTGACGAGCAGGTTCAGCTGAACATCGATCAGCGGCATTGAGCGGCGAAGGACGCGTTAAATCGCGTTTCGGAGAGGATATCTGGCGAGGCAAACCACAGATTCTGACCTCACGTATTATCCACCCAGAGCGCGGTGGTATCGATGGCCCGTGTACATGTCCGATAGGCTGCGGCGTCTGCTGCACCTGGAATGGCTGCATCGCCCCGCGGGAATTTCCACAGCCCAGCTGCTGCTGGGCGTGCTGGTGCCAGGCGTGGCGCTCTGGGTCTCGGGGCGCCGGATGCTCGCCTGGATTTTTATTGCGGTGTACGGCATCGCGTTCGTTGTCCTTGCGGTGTGGTTCGGCCACACCGTGAGCCGCCTTGCATACGGCACCCTGATTTCCATTCATGCGGCGGGCATCTTCTTTCTACTGAATCGCAGCCTGTGCGGGCACTATGAATTCCCCGTTCGGTTCGGCGTTTGCGTGTTGTCGCTCCTGCTGCTTTGGCTCGCCGCATACCGCCCCGCGATGATGTTTGTGCAAAGTCGCTGGTTTTATCCGGTGGAAGTTCACGGGCGCGTTGTTGTCATGCGGCCGGCGACGTCGACGGAACGGTTGCGCGCCGGCCAGTGGGTGCTGTTCAGACTCGATGATGCGGTGCGCCGGGAGGCTCGCGGAATGGGAGTGGTCGTCCGCGACGGCTTGGGTTTCGGGCCGATCCTCGGCCAGCCCGGCGATAGTCTGCGGTTTACAACCAATAGCGTTGTGATTAATGGGAAGCCGCTGCCCCGCCGGCACTTGATGCCCGTTGGGGGCGAATGGATGATGCCATCAAACCAATGGTTCGCCTGGCCGGAGTTCGACGTGTCGAACGGTGGGGCCAGTCCCGCGGTCATTGCTGATCAACTTGTCGAGCTGGGCCTCGTGCGTGCCGATGAAATCGTGGGGGCGCCGTATCGCCGCTGGTTTTGGCGGCAACAATTGCCATGAGCCGTTTTGTTAATCTTGAATTGGGAGGAGAATCGGAGGATTGCACCGGCCAGGGCGCAAAGGAGTTGATCAAAGGGGAGGCGTATTATCTGGCGGAAGCCCGGACGGCATTTGAGTCAGGGAATTTCGAGCAGGCGCTGCGCTACTATTCCAAAGTGTTGGAGTTCAATCCGGAAAATGCCGGGGCGTGGACGGGCCAGGTCCGGATGTTGATCGAGCTTGGGGAGTTCCGCGAAGCAAAGCTTTGGGCTGACAAGGCGCTCGAGCGTTTTCCCAGTGAGCCGGAACTGCTTGCCGCAAAAGCGGTCGCTCTCGCGCGCAGCGGAGATCTGCATGGCGCAATGGCTTTCTCTGATGCATCGATCGAGGAGCGCGGCGACACTGCATACATCTGGCTCGCGCGCGGCGATGTTTTGCTGGCCCGAAAGGAACAGCGGGCCGATTATTGTTTTGAAAAGGCGGGGACGCTTGCGCCGCAGGATTGGTTTACTGCGTGGCTCGCGGGCCGGATTCGATATTTTTACAAGCAGTTCGCGCTCGCATTGAAGAGCTTTCAGCGGGCAGTGGAATTGAATGCGGGCCATTTTCTTGTGTGGTTTGAACTGGGGCGCTGCCAGAATACGCTCGGCCTCGCCGGTGCGGCGAAGGCATCATTGAGCCAGGCGATGCAATTGAACCCTGCTTTTCGCGAGGCCAGCCTGGAGATGATCCGCACGGAAAAGGTGGGAGCGCTGGCGCGGCTCCGCGGCTGGTGGAATCAACAGGGCAGGAAAGGCGATTAATTGTGAACCTCGCGAATGATGAGCAACTGGATCGGCTTCTGACTGCCGCCAAGGAATTTGATGGCTCCGACCTGCATTTGGTGGCCGGTGTGCCGCCTGCGTTCCGGGTGAACGGCGAAATCATCATTGCTGACGAAGACGCGCTGACCGAGGAGGAGTTGTCGCGGATGGCGGACAGCTTGTTGAACGACCAGCAGAAGCGAAAATTTGAACAGGAATGGGAACTTTGCATCTCGCTCATGCATCCCAATGCGGGCCGCGTGCGCGCCACGTTTTACCGTCGCAACGGCCATCCTGAACTCAGCTTCCGGTTTTGTGGGGAAACCATCGCGTCGCGCGAGGAACTCGGCCTGCCAGAAAAGATCGACGACCTTGCGCGACGACCCAACGGTCTGGTGCTTATTACAGGTCCCACCGGCGCTGGCAAAACCACGACCTTGAACTACCTCGTGGACCTGGTGAACAGTGAACGGCGTTGCAAGATCGTCACGATTGAGGATCCGATCGAGTTCGTCCACCAGAACAAGCGCGCCATCGTGGTGCAGCAGGAGGTGATGACAGACGTCCGCTCCTTCAACCGAGCGCTCATTCACGTGCTGCGCCAGGACCCTGACGTGATCGTCGTGGGAGAAATGCGGGATTCTGAAGCGATTGCCACGGCCATGACCGCGGCTGAAACGGGTCACCTGGTCCTGGCCACCATGCATTCGCCGAGCGTGTCGCATGCGATCGAGCGGATCATTGGGGTGTTCGATGGCAACGCGCAGCGGCAGATTGTGATGCAGATGTCGAATGCGTTGCAGGGGATCATCGCGCAGGACTTGCTGCCGGCTGCGGATCGAACCCGCCGCGTGCTCGCCTACGAATTGCTGGTGGCGAATGGCGCAGTGCGGAATTTGATCCGAGAAAGCCAGTTGCACCAGTTGGAGAATTTGATCCAGACAGGTCGCAAGGACGGCATGATGCTGATGGATAACTGCCTTCACGACTTGTATTGCAAATGCCTGATCACCTACGACACGGCCGTGAGCCGCGCTCGTCATCCCGATCGCATGATTCAAAACACGCATTAGCAACGCACAGGGCGCGGGGCGATTGGCAACGACATTGATTGTTCCAGCAGTTCCAGTAGGCTGCGGCGGCTTAAAATGCCGTAACTATCATTCACGCTCTGCCCATGAAGAAAAAGCAACCGATCTCCGTTGTCACTGGCGCCGCCGGATTCCTTGGATCCCATCTCACTGACCTGTTGCTGTCGCGCGGTCATCGCGTGATCGGCATCGACAACCTCGTCACCGGCACGGTGGACAACATCGCGCACCTGGCGGGGAACCAGGATTTCCGGTTTATTGAGCAGGACGTGACCGAGTTCTTGTTCCTCGAAGGACCGGTGCACTATGTCTGGCACTTTGCATCGCCGGCGAGCCCGATTGATTACCTGGAACTGCCGATCCAGACATTAAAGGTGGGTTCGCTCGGGACGCACAAGGCGCTTGGCCTGGCGAAAAACAAAGGAGCGCGGTTTCTCATCGCGTCCACGTCGGAAATCTATGGCGATCCATTGGTGCATCCGCAACCCGAGGAATATTGGGGCAACGTGAACACCATTGGACCGCGTGGATGTTACGACGAGTCGAAACGATTTGCCGAGGCGATCACGATGGCTTACCAGCGCGAGCATCGCCTTGAGACGCGGATCGTGCGCATCTTCAACACGTATGGACCGCGCATGCGAATTAATGATGGACGTGTGGTCCCGGCGTTCATCAGCCAGGCCTTAAAAAACAAGCCCATCACGGTATTCGGCGATGGAAAGCAAACGCGGAGCTTCTGCTATTGCTCAGATCTCATCGAAGGAATCTTCCGGTTGATGATGAGCGATTACAGTCTTCCCGTGAACATCGGCAATCCGTCCGAGATGACGATGTTGCAATTTGCCGATGAGATCATTCGCGCGACGGGTTCGCGCAGCCGGGTCGCGTTCAAGCCGCTTCCGCAGGACGATCCGAAACAGCGTCGGCCAGACATTACGAAGGCGAAAAAATTATTGAAGTGGAGTCCGGAAGTAAAACTCGCGGACGGTTTGGTGAAGACGATTGATTACTTTCGGCAGAAAGTTTAAGTGCGTATTTTTTTGCGTGAGCTTCACTCGTTTCTGCGTGAAATCGGCGCTTGTGTTGAGAGCAACCGCAAAAATCCACTTTCTATTTGACCGGCTGTTTTATTTTCGATAACCAGCACGAGCTGCACTCAACGTGAAGCCCTGAACCAGCGCAACTTGAGCGGCGGAACTACAGCCGATGCTGAACCTTAAATCATTTCTGGCGGTCGACTTTGGCGCGGGAAGTCTCAAGCTCGCCGAATTCGAAGTCAATGAAGCCGGCGGGCTGCGCCTCAAGCAATACGGGATCAGACCTCTCGGGCCGGAGGGCGCGCAGGAATCAACACGCGAAGCCACGATTCTGAAGGCGCTGCAGGCCGCAATTGTCGAGCTGGGAGTCAAATCGCGCGACATCAATGTCTGCGCTCCCGGTTTTCACGTTTTCTCGAAGTTCGTAAAACTTCCGCCTGTCGAGACGAGCAAGGTCACTCAGATCATCCAGTACGAAGCACAGCAGAACGTGCCTTTTCCCCTGCAGGAGGTTGTCTGGGATTATCAGATTCTTGGAACTACGGCTGGAGGTGAACTGGAAGTGCTGCTGGTCGCCATCAAGGCTGAGATCGTCGAGGGATTGTTCCGGGTTTCAGAGGCAGCCAAGCTGCGGCTGCAAGTGGCTGACGTTTCTCCTGCGGCGCTGTGCAATGCCTTTCGCTATAACTACGGAGACATCGAAGATTGCACCATGCTGCTGGATATCGGCGCCAAGACGAGCAATCTCTTGTTCTTCGAAAAGGGCAAGGTCTTCTCCCGCAGCATCAATCTCGGCGCCAATTCGATCACCACGGACTTCGCCAGCGAATCCAAGCTGAAGTTTGATGCGGCGGAAAAACTGAAGATTGAGGAGGGCTTTGTCAGCCTTGGCGGTGCCTATGAGGAACCTGAGAACCCTCATCAGGCTGCCATTTCCAAAATTGCGCGCCAGTTCATGACCCGGCTGCACATCCAGGTCAACCAGACCATGCAGTTCTACCGCGGGCAGCAGGGCGGCTCGGCTCCGCAACGTTTGTTCCTTTCCGGCGGCGCATCGGTGATGCCCTACACGGCCCAGTTTTTCGCCGAAAAACTGAATGTGCCTGTGGAGTACTTCAATCCTTTGCGGAACGTCCAAATTGATCCGGCAGTGAACCTCGAGGATCTCGCACGCGTTGCGCATTCGCTCGGCGAAGTGGTCGGCCTCGGCTTGCGCAACCTGGCGCATTGCCCCGTGGAATTGAACCTGATTCCAGAGAGCACGCGACGGTTGCAGGGGTTCAACGAAAAGAAACCGTATTTCATCGCGACCGTCTTCAGCCTGGTCGCTGTTGTTGCGATGGTGGGACTGCTCTACCAGAAGCTCGCCGGGGTGAAGCAGGAGGAGCTGGCAAAGGTCACGCCCATCCTGCAACCCATGCAGATGAAGGAGGCTCAGTTCAACCAGGCCTACGGCGATTTGCAGGCAACGACGAACGAGCTGCAGCAGTTAGGCAACTGGATGACAGGACGCTATTACTGGGCTGATCTTCTCACGGAAGTTCGTCGAGTCCTGATTAAATCCGAACAACTCAGCCAGCAGAAGCTGCGGGCGGATACAGGAATCTGGATCGAGCAAATGCTCACAACGGTTCCGTCCATGCCTGCATTTGATCCCAATATGGGCATGTCGCCGGTCTACGGCCAGCCGGGCGGATACACAACACCTTACGGAATGAGCGAACGCGACCGGATGATTGCGATGGAGCGCGGCATCGGGACCCCGCCGCCTGTCGAGGGTGAAGGCGGGCTGGCAGCCGGCGATCCAAACGCGGCCCCCCTCCCGCAGGTCGCATCGATCACGACGAACGAAATTTCTGTGGTGAAGATTGTATGTCGCGCTGTGGACCTTTCGAGCGTGGTGTCCGACGCGAACACAACGATCATTTACACTTTGGAGAATGAGTTGAAAGCCAGTCCGATGCTGGATCCAAAAACGACACAGATCATAGGTGCTATTGCCCCGGATGAAGCCACCCGAACGTTCACTGTGACGTTCCTGCTGTCCCTGAAAAACCCGCTGAAGCTCTAGTATGTCCTGGATCAAGCGAAATCTTTACTTCGTGGTGGGTGCCGCAGTCGCTGTCGTGCTGCTGGGCCTGGCGGGTTACTACTTTTATTCACGCTGGTCTCTTGACAAGCAGAGCCTCGAAAACCTTGAAGCGGCGTACAGCGATGTGGAGCGGATCTCCGCACTGAATCCGAATCCTGGGAATGACAGGGTCAACAACATCCAGCGTGCGCGGCAGCAACAGCAGCAGGTGCAGGCGGTCATCCAGAAAGTGCGCCGGTATTTTGAGCCCGTGCCACCGGTTCCCAATCCTGAGAATGGAATTGTCACCAAGGAAGAGTTTGCATCCGCGCTGAGACGCACAATCGATCAGATGCAAAAGGATGCAGCGTTGGGTGGCGTCAATCTTCCTCAGAGATATGACTTTTCGTTTCAAGCCCAGCGCAACCTGATGAACTTTGCTCCGGGAAGCCTTCCGCTTCTTGCCGGCCAGTTGGGTGACATCAAGGAGATCTGCGGGATTCTGTTCCAGGCGAAGATCAACTCCCTGGATGCTGTTCGCCGTGAGCGCGTGTCAATTGACGACCAGAACGGTCCGCCGGCGGATTACCTCGACCCCACGCACGTCGGAGTTACAAACGATCTGGCAATACTTGCTCCTTACGAGATCGCCTTTCAGTGCTTCAGCGCGGAACTGGCCGGAGCCCTTGCCGGGTTTGGCACCAGTCCTCACGGCCTGATTGTAAAATCCATCAATGTCGAGCCTGCTGGCGGCATGGCCGGAGGGTTTGATCCGAATTCTCCCTATGGCACTCCTGGTTATGCGACACCGCCCGGTTATACTCCGGTCCCGGGATATCCGCCTCCGGGCGGCGCTACTTACCCGTTGTACAGCGAAGGCGTTCGCCCGGCGATGCCGCAAACGGTTGCACCCCAGCCTATGCGGGGTGGTCTGCAAACCGTTCTCGACGAAAAACCATTGAAAGTCACTCTCGTCGTGAACGTGGTGCGCTTGCTACCCAGGAAATAAATGCAGTTCATCAAGAAAAACTACGAGAAGGTTCTGCTCGCCGTGGTGCTGCTTGGCTTGGTGGCAGCAGCGGGGTTCCTGCTGTTGAAGGTCGCCAGCGAAAAGCAAAAACAGGAGGAGCGTCGCAACCGCATCTTCAACAGGCCGGTCAAAGAACTCCCGGAGATCGAACTCGGGCATACGGAGGAGCTGCTCAAGCGAGCCGAGGCGACCATCGTGTTAAATTTCTCGGATAACTTGCACAAAATCTTCAACCCCGTGCGCTGGCAGAAGACCCAGGATGGGCGGTATGTGAAAAACCCGCCCGGTCAGAGCCTGGAAAAGATGGAACTGACAAAAATTACGCCTCTCTTCTTTGTGGTTCGCCTCGAGTCCGTCAATATCGCCGAATCAGGAACCCGTTACGGTTTCGTGATTGAGCAGCAGGCCGCCGCGCGCCCGGCGATGCGTGGTCCCCGGCCCTATTATGCTTCCAAGGGCGAGAAACGCGAATACGGTGAAAACAAGCAAGCGTTCCTGGTAAAAGAAGTTACCGGAAACCCGGAGACCCCGGACATACAGCTTGAGTTGAGCGACCTCGAGCAGCCGATCACCGTTTCCAAGGAACAACCTTACCGCCGAGTCGATGGTTACATGGCAGACCTGAGGTTTCCTCCGGAGAATCGAACCTTCACAAACCGTCGCAAAGGTGACCGGATTGTAGTGGCCGGCGAGGAGTACAATATCGTTGCTATTACGGAGAACGAAGTTGTATTGTCGGCCCAATCGAACCAGAAGAAATGGACCATCAAGAATAGCGCCACCCCTTGAACTCAGAAGGTGCTGTCAGAACGCAACCCTATCTCATGATCAAAGCAGTCATTACTCCCCTCTGTGTTACCGTGTTGCTGTCGATGGCAACGCACCTATCGGCGCAGCTCGCGCCGGTAGTCACCCCCGCAATTGATGAAGGTGTGCGGCGCCAGGCGGCGCAGATTGACCTGCGCACCACTCTCGATGCGGCCCGCGCTGCCGAGCAGCGGCGTGATCTCGATACGGCTGCGAAGCTTTACGGCGATGCCTGGCGGATTATTGAATCCGTCGGTCCCGGCGTCGAAAACGAAGCCCGCCAGACAGTGGCTGGGTTGACCAGTGTTCGATTGGAATTAGCCCGCGCCGCCCAGAAGCGAAGCGATTACCGTGATGCCCAGGTCCACATTAATGAGGTGTTGCGCGTCAATCCAGCTGACCCCACGGCAATGGCGCTGAAGCAGTCCAATGACCGCATGCTGGCCCTCCAGGCGGGACACATTCCCAGCCCTGAAGTGCAGACCCAGGCATCTGCCATTCACCAGGAAAAAATCTCGGCAATGACTCACGTCCAGAATGGCCGCTTCTATCTGGAAGCCGGGAAGCTGGACGAGGCGGATGTTGAACTGCAGAACGCATTGAAAATCGATCCCGCAAACGAGGCGGCTCATTATTACATCAATGCAGTATCGCAGGCGCGCTACCGGCAGATCTCCAACCGCCGCGAGCGGGACGCTGGCAAGAAACTGGTTCAGGTTCAGGACGCATGGAATGATCCAGTAAAGCGCAATCAACTGGCGGTGCCTAATCCGGCTGCGCGAACGAATCTCATCAACACCAGCTCAAGCCGTCAGGCAATCATGAGCAAGTTGGACCGCATTCGGTTGGATACGGTCGCCTACGACGCGCTTCCGTTAAGTGAGGTTATACGGAATCTCTCCGACGAGGTGAAGCGCCGCGATCCTCTGAAGCGGGGCATCAACTTCCTGATCAATCCAAACCAGGAGACAGTCTCGATGACTCCTGTCACAATCATTGCCGGTGCCCAGGGCGGTTTCGCGGCCGCACCCGTGGTGCAACCGCCCCCACTCGCCCAACCGACCTTTGATCCCGTCACAGGTCAGCAAATTTTCACCACCGCGCCTGCCGCTGAGCCGGTGGACATCAATGCAGTCCTCATCCGAATCAATCCGCCATTGTTGGATGTCCGTCTGGCGGATGTTCTTGATGCGATCGTTACTGTAGCGGACCAGCCGATCAAATATTCGTTAACGGACTACGCAGTGGTGTTTTCACTTAAGGGACCCGAGACACCTCAGTTGCACATCCGCACGTTCAAGGTTGACCCGAATACCTTCTATCAAGGTCTTGAAAGCGTCGGCGGACTCGACTTCAGCACGCTCGTTCCCACCACTCAACAAGGTGGTGGCGGTGGTGTTGGCGGCGG